>NZ_JBPNHS010000012.1:0-54870 GCF_054006115.1 Mesoaciditoga sp.
CGGTGGATATGGAAATCTGAGCGATGTTAAAAATGGCCTTTGAAAATTCCACCTTTTTAGGGGATGGCAAACCGCCTATCATTCCAATCAACGCGGCTGTCAATGGAGAAAAGAGAATGGCCGCGGAGAGGTTAAAAGTCATGCCCAATCCTAAAAGCATTGAATTTCCATTCATCTTCCTCACTTCTATTGGAAACATGTCGGATATCCAGCTACTCAAGCCCCATACGATGATGAGCAATATGGGTTCACTTTGAATGCCAAAAAAGAGGAGGGCGCCCGTCAGCGCCCCTGCGCTTAGTACAACTAATGCTATGTAAAATTTCAGCGTTCTCTTCAAATTCTCACCTCTTTATAACTTCATCAACCCCACCTCAAATTACCAACGGCGGCCAAAATGAGGCTTAAAAGTCCACCAGACACGAGAATAAGTTTAACCATTTTGTTTTTCATGAGACTTACCCCCTTTCGACTTCCTTTTTTGTATCTCTTTTAACTTTTTTTCAATACTCGTTCAGGGCGTAAATCTCCGCTTTTTCTTCGCTTGACCGCTGAGAATGATTATACCATTTTTCGGAGGTGTTTCAATATGATGATATAATCAAAGCGTCACAGATATTTCAAAAATAATAAAAAAGAGATGGTGTTTAATGATAGGCGTGATGGGAAGCGTGAATGCCGATCTTGTCGCTTTTACTTTTAGATTCCCAAAAATTGGTGAAACCGTTCACGGAAAGCATTTTGCCATTTATCAGGGAGGAAAGGGCGCAAATCAGGCCGTTGGAGTCTCAAAGCTTGGAAAGAGCGTGAGATTCCTTGGCGCGGTCGGAAACGATGTTTTTGGAGATTTTCTTTTAAAAAGCTTGAAGGAAGCGAGAGTGGACATTTCGTTTGTAAAAGTTGTGGAAAGTGAAAGTGGAATAGCTTCGATATGGGTGAATGAAGATGGAGAGAATTCTATAGTACTCAATGCCGGTGCGAACGCTAGCGTGAATGAAGGCTTTTTAAAAGGTAAAGAAGATTTTTTCGAAGGTTTGGATTACCTTCTCCTTCAACTGGAAACTCCTTTGTCTGGAGTGATTAAAGCGTGTGAAATGGCGAAAGCACAAGGCGTTAAGGTCATACTCGATCCCGCGCCAGCAGAAAGGCTACCGGTAGAACTTCTGAAAAAAGTTGATTACCTGACTCCAAATGAAGTGGAAATTTCAATGGTTTCTGAAGGAAAAGATCTAATCGAAATGGTTGAAAATTTGGAAAAAATCGGTCCAAAGGTAGTGGTAAAAGCCGGAAGCAAGGGAGCTTATCTTTTAAAAAACGGTGTGCTAAAGAATTTGAAGGCTTTTTCCGTGAAAGCGGTTGATACAACGGGAGCGGGCGATTGCTTCAACGCGGCTTTTTGCGTAGCGCTCTCGGATGGTTTGAATGTGGATGAAGCGTGCGAATTTGCCATGGCGGCGGCCGCGATATCTGTCGAACATAAAGGAGCCGCGCCATCTTTTCCGAATCTTGAAAAGGTTGAAGAATTTTTGAAAGGAAGAAAAAGAAAGGTTGAAAAAGATGAGGCTTGATAAGTTTCTAAAAGTATCGGGTATAATAAAAAGAAGGAGCGTGGCACAAAAGGTTGCCGAATTGGGTGGCGTTTTAAAAGACGGGAGAACTTTGAAGCCGGCTTACAACGTGAAAGCTGGTGACGTTTTAACGATCAAACAACGCCATGGCACAATTGTGATAAGGGTACTTGAAGTGCCAACGGCTAACGTTAAGGGAGATTATTTTGAAATTCTGGAGAAAATAGAGGAAGATGGAGGGAGCGAGTTGTGAAAATAGGAATATATGGTGCACCGTATGCCGGAAAAACCACGATCTTTAAATTGCTCGTTGGAGATGTGAATGAGGAAGTTGGGATGGCAAAAGTTCCAGATGAAAGAGTGGACTTTCTTTCAAGCATGTACAAGCCAAAAAAGACAACGTACGCGACGATGGAATTTGTCGATTTGCCCGGATTGTCTCCGGATTTGCCCAGAAAGGAAAAAAATCAAATTCTTTCTAAGATACAAAACGTTGATGCTTTGTTGTGGGTGGTAAGGGCCTTTGAAGATGAATCCGTTCCGAGGTACTTTGAGGATGCGGGAAAAGAGATCGAATACCTGCACGATGAGTTGTTGATCAGAGATCTTGAAATAGCGGAAACTAACATCGAAAAGTTGAAAAGTGCGAAAAGAAAGCTTTCACGTGATGAAGAACAGCAACTTCAAGCGCTTGAAAAATGTTCAAAGGCATTAAATGATGGAATCTTTGTAAAGCTTATAGAACTGTCAGAAGATGAGAGGAAAGCGTTGAGTTCCTTTGGCTTTTTTACCATGAAGGAGTCGGTGGTAGTGATTAATTTAGATGAAGGTTCTTTTAAGAGTAAAGCGTATAAGGGAAAAGAAAAGGTTGAAGAAATAGTTAGAAATAACTCCTTAGCCATGATGGAGATGTGTGGGAAGCTCGAAATGGAGATAAATGAATTGGAAGAAGACGAAAGAAAAGAATTCCTGAATGATTTAGGTTTAAAAGAAAGTGGTATAAGCAGACTTGCCAGAGTTGTCTATTCAACGTTAGGCCTGATATCGTTTTTCACCGTTGGCGAAGATGAAGTTAGGGCATGGACTATAAAAAAGGGAACGAATTTTAAAAAGGCAGCGGGCAAGATTCACACCGATATAGAAAGAGGGTTTATAAGAGCGGAAGTGGTAAAATATTCCGATATGAAAGAGCTCAAGTCTATGAAAGAGATAAAGGCAAAAGGTTTGATGAAACTCGAGGGTAAAGATTCGATCGTTGAAGACGGAGATATAGTCAATATACGTTTTAACGTGTGATGCCTATGATACTTTCAGCAGCGTTGGGAGCGGTTTTTTTCTATTTTTTGTTGATGATTTTGAAATTCAGCTGGCCGATACTCGTTTGTTTTGCGGCAGCGGTGGTAGTGGTTCACCTTTTACACAAGGGAAAGCACTTTAAAACTGCTGAGCTTAACCTTTTCTTTCTTTACGCCATTTCTTTTTTACTCTGGCTCAAATCTTATCCTTTTCCTCTAATTTCGGAACTCATTTATCTTCTAAGCGCGGCGGCGGTGCTTTTCAGTCTGTGCGATTTCTTTTGGACAACGTTGATAAAATGGAGTGCGTGGATCCTTGTTGGCATTTCAATTGCGGTGATCGCCCAGGTAAGATTTAATTCCTGGCCAATTTCCATTGTAATTGGAGCCATCGTTTTGCCCATTGCTTTGAGAGATAAAGAACACCATGAAAACGATAAAGATAAAGCATGATCACTTCGTAAAAAGTGTTAACCTGTTAGATAAAATCGTTGGGAATGTGGAGCCAATAAATCGTCGAGTTTATTTTTACACCCGAGATGGTGTGTTGTTCGCTCACGCGAGTGATGGATGTGTTAGCATCTTCATCGCTCTTGGTGGAATGGAAAATTTTAACGATTTTTATGTTGCCCCGCTTGACAACATAAAGCTTCTTTCTAAAAGCGGTAACGAAGATGTGGAAATCAGATTCGGTTCTAAACTTGAATTTTTGATGGGGCCGGAGTATATTTCCGTTCTCCATCCATTTTCGAGAAGTATTCAGAGGAGAGGAAGGCTTGCGGCGAAATTTGAGTTAAAATCCAAGGACTTAGCGTACACGTTAGATTTGGGAAGTATCATATTGAAAGAGGGACAGGACGTTGTAATCGGAATTGTAAAGGGAAATTTTTTTGTTCTGTCTGAAGAACATTCGCATATTGCCATTGCGTTTACGAAAATGGGGGGAGATGAGTTCGTTTCAACCTTTCCTTACGAAAGTGCGCGCCATATTGTGAAAGGATTGAACATCGTTGGCAACGAAACGATGAAAGTTGGATATTCGGATGAACTTATCGGCTTGAAATTTTCAAATGTGGTAATAACCTTTTGTAAATCCAACACGCAAGAGATCTCAATTACGAAAATTGAGGATCTTTTGAATATCAATGAAAGAAAAGGATTAAAAGTGGAAATTGAGACGATAAAAGCGGGCACATCTTTAGCCGCAAGATTTCAAAGGAAAAACGGCGGGAGGGGATACATCGCCCTTTCGGACAAAATCAGAGTGGGTGTGATGTCCCAACATTCTGTTTACGAGTATTCTAAGGATGTGATGACGGGTCTTAACATTCGTTTAGCCGTGAATCCACAAAAATTAAATCAATTCCTTTCACGTTTGAAAGAAAGGTACGTTGAGATGTTTTTCGATGGAGAAATACTCTTTTTTTCCTCAAAGAAAGCCATTTTTGCCGTGAAAGCAGAAAAAAACGCCCTTTAAAGGGCGTTTCTGAGTTTTAACTTCGCTTACTTTCTTGGTTCTATCACGAATTTAAGTGCTGTGCGCGTATCCCCATCAATTTCCACATCGACAAAAGCAGGAATACACACTAAGTCCATTCCGCTAGGTGCGACATAACCACGCGCGATCGCGATCGCTTTTACCGCTTGGTTAACTGCACCCGCGCCAATTGCTTGAATTTCTGCTCTACCATTTTCCCTTAAAACTCCGGCTAATGCGCCTGCAACTGCATTGGGTCTCGATTTAGATGATACTTTCAGTGCTTCCATTTTTCTGCCTCCTTTGGTAGATGCTTAATTAAAATTCAAAACACCGACAATATTATACCAATTTCACAGAGAAAAGTCAATTAGTTGTTAACGTTCTGTTTCTTTTTCGGCCATTCCACAACAACGCTTATTTCTCCCTTTTCGTTCACTTCTTCCATGAGTTCGCATGGATTTCCTCTGTAAAAGCTTTGATGCACTTTTGTCATCTCCCTTGCCACAAAAACCCTGGCTTCAGGGGAAATAGCGCATATTTCCTTCAATGTGTTTTTTAAGCGATAGGGTGATTCGTAAAAAACGGTGGCCATCTTCAATTCCGAAACCGTTTTTAAAGTTTTTCTTAGCTTTGAACCGCGTGGCAAGAAACCCAAAAACACGAAATGAGAGGTGTTCAAGCCGCTCGCGGCGATTACGCTTATGAGCGCGCTAGGACCTGGGATAACGTCGACTTCCACTCCATTTCGGTGGCAAGCGTCAACCAAATTAAAGCCGGGATCTGAAATGACAGGCATGCCAGCATCGCTTACCAGTGCGTAATCGCTTCCATTTTTCAGTTTTTCAATTATCTTCGGTATCCTTTCGGTGGAATTTTTATCGTTAAAGGAAATGAGCTTCTTTGATATGGAGTAATGCGACAACAATTTGAGAGTTTGTCTGGTATCTTCGCAAAGAATGGCATCACAGTTGCGAAGAGTGTCTAAAGCCCTTGCGCTGATATCTGACAAATTTCCTATTGGAGTTCCAACTATTTTCAATCCCATATTTTCACTTCCGTTACGTACTTTTTCCACTTCAATTCGTTTGGAAAAGGAACGAGTTGAGCGTTGAACGTTTTCGAGAATCCATATAAAATTGCCGTTCTTACTTTTTGAATATCCGTTTGATCGTGATCGAAAATGCAAGTTGTCTTGTCTAACAATCTTTTTTTTAAGAGTTCCGCCTTTGAAGTATCAAGATTAAAGCATTTTACGTACTCTTCAACGTGAGAGTGGAGCGGAATTGATCCGTGTTGCAAGATGACTCCATCTTTTCTGGTTTGTGCGCTTCCCACAAGCTTTTTCCCGTCTATCATTATTTCATGTAATGAAGTCGTGGCAAAGCACGCGGCAAAGTCGGTATACCTCTCTTTCGATCTTTCCCTTGCCATGTACACGTTCAGGCCAATCTCTTTTAGGCCGTTGACCAAAGCTTTAGAAATTTCCATGTAACTCTTTATGACGCTTTTTGAAAGGTATGCTTCTGGCAAGGCTACAGCGTAAGTGAGCTCATCCATGTGTAAAACAGCCCTACCTCCACTTGGCCTTCTTACCATTTCAAAGCCCTGTTCTTCTACGGCTTTGACGTTGATCTCTTCAAGCTTTTGAAATTTTCCTAAAGACAGCGTTGGCACATTCCATCCATACAATCTCAACGCTACATTGCCTTCTTTTGCTATTTCCATCATGGCCAGATCGCGCGCCATATTTTCAACGCCACTTGATACCTTGTAATCCATTATGTACCACTTCACGTTTTTTCCACCTTTTCATAGATTAAAACACATCTTCGAACGTTTTTTGTGGGATACGCAACGTTTATAGAAACCACGCTTTTTAAATCCAAACTCTCAATGGTTTGAGGAATCTCTTCTTTATCTATTTTTGCCTTTATCGTTGCGACAAAACCATTTGATTTCACAAACCTTGCAGCGTAAGATGCTATCTTTTCAACTGTTCCAACGCCTCGTGAAACGACTAAATCAAACGTTTCGTTGAGTTTCTCGTTCATTTTTTCAATCCTTGAAGTTATGACTTCAACATTTTTGAGACAAGCCATGTCCAGAGCGCTCCTGAGCAAAGCGGTCTTTTTAACTGAGGAATCAACCAAGAAGAATTCTGAACGTCCAAAGAACAAGGACATGGCTACTCCTGGGTTTCCAAAGCCCGTACCGATATCCAGGCAACGTTCAGGTGAAATAAACTTCGAAAGTTCTTTTGCAAAAAGTAACGGCTCTACTCCAAAAACGTATGGAACATCCCTCGCGTGGACAGAAGTTAGAGAATGAACTTCGTTCCACTTTATTAAAAGAGAAAGGTATTTACTTAATTTCTCAATTGACTCTTTTTTCAAAGTGATATCGTTTTTGTGTAAAGCAAAAATGAGCTCTTCCATTTCAATTCTCGCTCACAAAATTCACTTTTTTGCCCGTTCTTTCTCTGTAAAGATTTCGTGTTCCTCCTCCGTGATAAACGGTTTTCAGAGCGCTTTCGTTTACCAAAGTGGCGCCGAATACCTTTACTTCCGGTAAAGCTTTAGGACAGATTGGGGTTGAAGGTCCGAGCATGTATATTCTGTCCGTTCTTGCGTGTTGGATTATGGAATCAAACGTCCTATTTAGAAGTGTGGTGGCCGAAATCATTACTATATCGCACTTTGGAAGTAGAGACGGTATTTTTTCCGTTGGATAAGTGCCTTCTATTTTTTCCCTTTCAAAGATGTAAAGCTCTTTTGCCTTTGCTTTAATTTCCTCGACCATTGGTGTGAAATCTCCTATCATTCCAACAACATCCGCCCTTGAAATTTTTATCTCTTTCATTATGTCCGCGCTTTCGAAATCACCTTGATTTATACAAGCGTTTATCGTAGCCATTCCCAACGCACACAAAAGCACATCATTTGAATCAAACATGTCTATAAATTTCTCCGCTGGGCTTCCAACTTCTGGCAACTCATCGTACAAGGAACAACCCCATGGTATTTCCTCTCTGGCGGTGTAAGCTACACCGGTCCTTCCATCGTTTAAAACAACCACGCACAACCCAATTCCCATTGCGTAGTCTTTAATTGACGCACCATTTGCTCTTTTTTTTGCTTCCTCTTTTAAGATATCGTACCTGTTAATTTTGAATTCCCCCTTTCGTCAATATACCATTCATTATATGTTTTCTTGAAAAAATAAAAAGTATTCCAATTATCGCCATGTTAACAATTGAACCCGCCCCAAAGAGATTCCATTGCGAATAGGCCACTCCATACTCACCTATGAAATTGTACAGCACCATGGACACTGGATACAAATTTTGAGAATCTAAGAGTACCAGGGGAAATACGAATGAATTCCATGATTCTATGAAAACGTACACGCTAACCGTTACCAGAACTGGCAAAGAGAGGGGCAAATATATCTTTACCATTCTTGAAAAATTGCCCGCACCGTCTAATTTTGCCGCTTCATTCAGACTATTCGGAATAGATTGCAAAAAAGGAAGAATTAAAAAATACGCTATAACGCTACTGTGAGCGGCAATGGATATGGATATGCCCACCAGCGTGTTGAGTAGTCCTAAAAATCTGAAAGTTATGGCCAGAGGTATAAGCGTATGCATGCCTGTGAAAAAAGACGCAAATACCATGATCTTTCCAAGACGCAAACTTCCCTTTGAATCTACGCTAGCCCAGGCAGCGGGAAAAACCGTTAAAATGACCGTTAAAACGGCCAACACGCTTATGATTAAACTGTTTTCAATGGCATGTAGAAAGGAGTAATCTCTAAAAAGAAAGTAGAAATTTGAAAGTGTCACGCTTTTTGGAAAAAATTTTTCCACGGGGATGATGTTTTGTTTTGAAAAAGCCATGAATACAATTGCCCATACCACTAAAAGCACGCTAAGAGTCCATGAAGATAGCCACAGGCTCTTCAAAATCTTCCAGACATTTTGGGATACTTTGAATGGATTTACGTGTATTCTTCCTTCAAATGAAAGTGTCGTTGCGACTACCGTCGATATTATTGCAGATACGCTTACGCCAGAAAATCCATTCATCCACATGATGAATAGCATGTAAATTATGTCCATGCCGGCGCCAATAGCGAATAACCTCTTGAAAAACTTCTTTCTTTTTACACAAAAAGCGTAAGATAAAATGTAAAATGTCAACGGTATGAAACTAAAAAAGCCGTCTCCAAGTCCCCAAGCATCGAATAAAACGTGAACAAGGATAGTTGAGAGTACAAGCAACGATTTTTTCGATTTCGATTGATAATTCCATCCAACGATGAGCAAAATCATAATGATGATGCCTATTACCGTTGAATACGCCCCTATAATTCCGTAATTCGTAGTGGAGTAAAATTTTGAGTACATAAGTATGCCAAGTGATGTTGTAGCTCCCACAATGGTTTGTTGACCAAAGCCTGAAACGAGGCTGGGTCCTCCATTAGTCATGAGAAAAAGAGTTGTGAATTCTTTAAAAGAGCTTAAAAATGAAAGAAATATGTAGGGAAAGGCGACAGGTAACGTGTAAGGAAGGTAAAGGTTTAAAACTTTTTCTAGGGGGTCAAGTCCCTCAATCTTTGAAAGATCCAAGAGGCCCTTTGAGATGCTTTGCATGCTGCTGAGTAATACGAGTGTCATCATCGGTACGCCAAGCCAGGCGCTGACGAAGGCAGTTGAAAAGAAAGCGAGCGGCACGTTGGAAGCGAGATCTAAATTTGTGAAAAAAATGTGCGAAAGTATCGAATTTCCACCGTATCCCTCTACAAGCACAGTCCACGCGATTACACTTATGTAAAGGGGAATGGCCCATGGTGTTAAAGAGAGTGTGTAAAAAATTCTGGAAAACCTTTTCATGTTCAAAAGAGAAAGTGCCAACGCGTAAGACATGACAACCTTTAAAAGCAAAACGATAAATGCCCACAAGGATGTTATCTTTACGGAAAGCAATAATCCTTTATCGCTAAACGCGCAGAACAGATTTTTAAAACCTACAAAGTGTATTGAAGAAAGTGAGAAGAAATCAAAAAACGAAAGGACAACTCCCCATATTATTGGAAAGAAACTGACAAAAAATAACAAAACCGCAAGGGCTATTACGTAAGTGAACTTTGCCCTTGCGACCATGAGCATGTAAAGAATGGCGCTTAACGTTAAGATGATAAAGAATAACGTCATTTATGGCTCTCTATGTACTCCTGAGCTTTTTCAAAAGCCGTTTTGAGTTTCAAGCTTCCATTTAAATAAAGATTTAAAGCCGTCTCAACCGCCTTGACATATCCATTCTTGAAAACTTCGCTTGTTGGCAAAATTATTGATTTTTTTGAGCTTTTGTACATAACTTTAAAAAAGTTGTTCTCATTTCCAAGCTCTTCTGCCGCTTTTGAATTAGTTGGTAACTTGTATGTAGCGTTGCAAAATTCTTTTTCAACGTTGGCGGAAGTTACATAATTCAGAAATTCTTTTGCTGCCCTACTTGATTTAAAGACTACGAAGCCTTTTGGATCAAGCACGGGAGGTATTGGCTGATTGGAATTGAGGTAAGGATATGGCCAAATTGAAAAGTCCACATTGGAGTCTAAGAATTTCTTTATCAAGAACGATCCCATAAACATCATCCCCGCTTTGTTGGTTTCAAAAGCGTTTACGAGTGCCATCTTTTTGTAATCCACGGCTATTTTTTTCACGTTGAAGAGGTAATTGTACAGTTTTGCGGCGTTTAAAGTGCCTTTTCCCGTTACGACCGGAATCCCGTCCTTCTGAGGGATTTCTCCACCGTTGTACGCAGCGTTGAAAGAGTTAAAGAAGTACGATGCGACGCCATTGAGAAGTAATCCAATATATCCATGATCCTTTATATGTTGAGCGAGTGATTCAAGGTCTTTCACAGTCCATCTTTCTTTTGGATATGGTGTGTCTGTCTTATCAAAAACGTATTTGTTCAAATACATTACCTGGATGTCGGCATAAAATGGATAGGCGTATTCTTTTCCATTTACCGTAAAAGCTTTAACTATATTTGAAGGAACATTTTCAACAGATACCGCATGGATCTTATTAGCGCTGACGAGTATCCCAAGGTAATCGTTTCTCACAAGGGCGATATCTGGAAAGTTTCCGCCAGAAGCAAGTGTGATGCGCAATTTTTGAATCATCTTTGGAATGTAAACAACATTCACTTTTATATTTGGATGCGTTTGTTCGAATTTTTTGACAATTGACAGGAAAGTACTTTGCCCTTCCCAGCTGAACCATACTGTAAGAGTGCTTGCCAACCCTAAAGAAAGGAAAAGTGTGGATATGATTGCAAACGTAAGGAATCTTTTCAATTCATTTCACCATCCTTCAATCGTTTGATTCTTGCGAAATGAATTATACCATGTCTTTAGAAATTGTGAAATTTTTATTTATTCTTGTGCAAATCGTTTCTCAAAATTCCTTTTCCATGACCTCTACGAATACGTTGTAATCTTTTTGAGAAAAGAGGCACATTTTTATCGAATTCAACGAAGTCCTTTGAGAATTCAGGAATTTCTTAACCGTTTTGAAGAAGATCTTAGCACATCTTTCTTTTGGGAAACCATATATTCCTGAACTTACAGCCGGAAAGGCTATGCTCTTTAAATTCATTTCATCAGCTTTTAGCAATGAATTGTAAAAAGCGCTTTCCAACTTTTCATCTTCCTCGCCTTCTCCCCAGATTGGTCCAACGGTGTGAATTACATATTTTGACGGCATCTTTCCAGCGGAGGTAACCGCCACATTTCCCGTTGGAACGGGACCGTTTTTTTGAACATACTCCCTGGATTCTTTATTTATGATATCGCCTCCTGCCCGTGCTATAGCCAATGCAACTCCTCCTCCATGGGCAAGATGGGAATTGGCGGCATTCACTATCGCATCTGCTTTTTCTTTTGTTATATCGCATTGATCCACTATAAGTGATGTATTACCAATTTTTATGGTTTTCATTTGAATCCCCTCTTTCTTTTTTGGATTGGTACCTTTTTGATTATACTAGAATATGGTGTGCATAGTACTCATGTTCTGACAAGTACTTCGAGGGTGAGATTTAATCCCTTTTTGGAATACCTTGTAATATTGACGCACAGGTTGAGTAAAATCGTTACTTTCACGCATATCCAGAGAAAGTAGCACTAAACTCCTGATGTGCGCGAGAGTATCTCTTTTATAAACTCCCCTTCTAAAGTGATAAAAGAAGGATGAGAAAAATCTCTTTCTTCGTCTTTAAGGGATATGGGGAATTCCTTTAAAATGCGTGAAGGCCTAGGAGATAGGAGAATAATTCTATCAGAGATGTAAATGGCTTCTTTTACATCATGAGTAACCATAAGAAGAGTAAAACCGATTTTTTCATGCATTCTTTTGATATCTTTCATTATTTCCATTTTCGTTGCGAGATCCAAAGAAAAGAAGGGTTCATCTAGTATGAGAAGTTCTGGATTTACCAACAGAGCCCGTGCAAGGTTAACTCTTTGCCTCATTCCGCCGCTTAAAGATGAAGGAAAATACGTTTCAAAAGAAGATAAATTCATCTTTTTAAGGATATTTCTGATTTTCTCATCATTCTTTCTGACAAAACGAAGATTATCGATGACATTTTTCCAGGGAATAAGAGTTGGTTCTTGAAAAACCATTCCAATCTTTTGAGAAGAAATTTGAATCTCTCCAAAAGTCGGCTTTTCCAAACCACTCACGATCCTTAAAAAGGTTGTTTTGCCGCAACCGGAAGGACCAAAGAGGGTCAGCTTTTCTCCTCTTTTAACGTCAAAGCTCCATTTTTCGATTACGGAGAGATTCCCGAATTTTTTTGAAAGATTCTGCACCTTTAAAGTGAAAGTTCCCATTTTTTGAAGGCCTTCTTTGCGTAAAAACGCGAAATCCTTTCTGTACTCAAACCTATTATAACTGCGATAAGCGTTAGAGCATATATTTGAGGTACATCAACGTATTGCCTTGCCCAAGAGATTAGGACACCTATTCCACTTCCCCCACAAAGATATTCTGCCATTATCATAACCTTCCACACGCTTCCCACACTTACTTCAAATGTTGCCAAAATGAAAGGCATTATTGAGCCAATGTATACATCTTTCAGGACGTCCTTCTTTGAAACGTTGTAAACTTTTGCCATTTCCAAAAGAGATTTATCCACATTTTTCATTCCCGACGCACTTGTGAAAATTGCCGTGGGAAGAAGGGAAAGAAAGCTTATAAGAATTGGACCTTTCCATCCTATGCCCCACAAAAATATAACCAACGCCAACCATGAAATGATGGGAACCGATTGAATTACCATTACACCTGGGCGTATGAACTCATACAGTGAATCGTTTGAACCCATCACCACTCCTATTGGAATCCCAATTCCCATCACCAACAAGAGAGTAAGAAAAGATTTCCATATCGTAGAAAGTATGGCGCTGAACGTTTCAACCTCTCCAAATAATTTGATCAACGCCTCAAATGTTTGATAGGGCGTGGGAAGAATTAGCGTAGCCCCGATCATCAAAGAAATAATTTGCCACGCTAAGAGTAAGGCCGCGATACCTATTAACGTTTTCAAGGTTTGTAAAAACCCTCACCCGGGAGAACGGGCATCCCCTTTGGATATATCTGGTGGATTTTTTTCAAAAAGGTTGAAACTTCTGTGGCACATTGTGAAATAGGAACATAAGTAAAATTCATTCTGGTCATCGAGGCTTTGAGTATGCCAAGAGGGATCTTAAGGTATTTCTTAGAAAGTTCCAGGGCACCCTCCAAATTTTCGTTCATCCATTTCACCGAACTTGAGAATGTATTCTCCACTTCTGATGTTATCTCTGAATTGATTTTGGCGAAACTTTTTTTCACAAAAAGACCGGCAATTGGTATCCTCTCTGGCAAATTCATACTTTTCCCCCATGCTTTTTGGAAATCCAGTACTATTCTACCATTTCCTCCTGATATTGCCAGAGTGACGAACGGTTCAGGCAATGCCGCGTATTCTATTTTCCCAGAAGATCTGAAAAGGGCCACTATTTCCTGGGGAGGAGCATATTCTATTTTAACCTCTTTATCAGGAGCTACACCGTTTTTTGCCATGAGGTATCTCATCAAGACATCAACCGTTTGCCCTCGGCCATTTGGTGTGTAAACGCTTTTACCAATCAAGCTCTTCCAACCTTTAAAAGATGAATTTTTAGAGGCAACAAGATAAAATACCTTCCATTCATAAACACCCAAGAGTTGGATTTTTATTCCTTTAGTGTAGAAAATAGCTCCTGCTGTGATCGGAAGGACGGCAAAGTTGACTTTATCGGAATTCAAGAGGGCAAGTGCTTCGTCTGGACTTTTCCAAAGCTCAACATTTATGGGAAAAGCAGTTGATACTTTGCCGTTCATGAGCGGAGAAATGGGAATTGTCGTTGGACCCAGGGGATTTATCAAGGTTATCGCCGTTACTGCCAAAGAGAGACTTCCAATGAGAAGTATCGTTGTGAGTAAAAATACCTTTCTCATTTTTTCACCTCCCAACTCTTTTCCATGGATTAAAGTGCTCTCGAGAGTTCCCCTTTTCTTTCAATAATCGAGGCTTTTCTACTGGTGTAGTAGGTATGGAGAAGCTTTTTGGACAATTCACTTAACGGTTTTCCATAAAATTCTTCATATAGTTGTTTTATGGCAGGATTTTCATGAGATTTTCTCAGCGTTTTTGATTCATCAACGGTGTAAATAGCATTTGCACGCTTTTCAAGAACATCTGCGTCAACGGATTTTGGCTGTCCGCCTCCACCAATACATCCACCAAAGCAAGCCATCATTTCAACAAAATCGTAACGTTTCTCTCCACTTTTTATCTTTTCCAACAAGCGTATTATGTTGGAAGTTCCATGTGCCACTGCTATGCTAACTTTTCTTCCTTCTAGATCTATTTCCGCTTCTTTAACTCCATCAAAGCCTCTGACGTTGCTGAATTCTATCTTTGGCAAATTCTTTTTCGTGGCAAGCTCATATCCCGTTCTCAAAGCGGCTTCCATGACGCCGCCAGTTACTCCGAATATTGCTGCCGCTCCCGTTGACAATCCCAAGGGGGCTTCATATTCTTCTTCTGGTAAATCAAGGAAGTTGATCCTGTGAATTTTTATCATCCTTGCGAGTTCTCTTGTCGTTATGACTTTGTCTATCAATTGCATTTCTTCAAGATAATGTTGTGGCCTCATTATCTCATCCTTCTTTGCGGTACATGGCATTACCGACACTAAGTAGATATCGTGTGGATCCACGCCTATCTTTCTTGCAAAATACGTTTTGATGGTTGCGGCTAACATTTCTTGAGGCGATTTTGCCGTTGAAATGTTGGGAATAAACTCTGGGAAATGTTTTTCCACCAAGTTTATCCATCCTGGACAACAAGAAGTGAACATGGGCGAAGGATGCTCTCCGTGCCCCAAGAGCTGCTCTATCAATTCGCTTCCTTCTTCCATGATGGTTAAATCCGCACCAAAGTTGGTATCGAAAACGTAGTCAAATCCTAATTTTCTGAGGGCAGCCACCATTTTGCCGGTGGAAATGTGACTAGGTTCGGTACCGAATTCTTCGCTTATGGCAACTCTCACCGCAGGAGCGGTTTGAACTATCAAAACTTTTTCATGTTTTCTCAATTCAACCTCAACATGCTTGTAGTCCGGCTGCTCCATTATCGCTCCTACCGGGCAAACTGCGCTACACTGTCCACAAGCTATGCAGTCTGTATAAGTCATAGGGACACCGTATGCTGGAAAAGGTAGGGAGTCTGCGCCTCTATCAGAAAATGTGTAGATGCTCAATCCTTGTATTTCATCACATACCCTTATACATCTTCCACAATCGATGCATTTGTTCATGTCTCTTACGATCGCTGGACTGCTTTCATCGATTGGAAAGTCCCTGAGTTCTTTTGGAAAAGCGTTTTTAATGTCGTATTTGTTGATCAGAGTTTGAAGCTCACACCTTCCGTTAGCTTCACAAGTCATGCAATCATCAGGATGCCTTGAAAGGATAAGAGAGAGATTTTGTTTAAGAGCCCTTTCAACTCTTGAAGAATGGGTGTTTATCTTCATTCCGTTTTGAACTTGAGTGGTACACGCAGTCATAAGAGTTCTCGCTCCCTCAATTTCAATGGCACATACTCTACATGCACCAACATCGCTGAGAGCGGGGTGATGGCAAAGCGTTGGTATTTCAACACCTATTTTTTTGCAAGCTTCTAAAACGGTTTGTCCGCTTTCCACATTGTATTCCTTTCCGTTAACATTTATGCTTACAGTTTCCATTTTTTCACCTCCAAAAAGATCCATGAATTTCATGCTAGAAACTAATTGTGATTTAATTCTCAATTTATTATAAAATAATTTGAGAAAAAATACAAGTTTTATTTTTAAAGTTATTACTTATTTTCGATTTTTCACTTTGCATCTTTTAAAAATTATGATAAAATTATTTGTGAAAAAAATATTTATTTGGAGGTGAAGTATTCAGCTATAAACATTCCACTTTGTTGAGTTCGAATGTGGGAGCGTAAATTGTAAAACATGATATCATATTTACAACGAGATGAATTTCACCAAACATTGATTTGAAAAACATTCAAGGGTTCTTGTTTGAATAAATTCAAAAAGCGGAGGTGTTAGCAGTGGCTACAATTCTCGATACAGATCCAAGATACGAAGAACTGGATAAATACATTGACCAGGTAAAGGAAAAAAAGGGAATGCTTATAGGAGTTCTTCATAAGGCGCAAGAGATATTTGGGTATCTTCCTGTTGAAGTTCAGCACCATGTTGCAAAAAAAATGAAGATCCCGGAAAGTACGGTGTATGGTGTTGTCACTTTTTATTCTTTTTTCACCATGAAGCCACGTGGAAAGTACCAGATAAAAGTATGCATGGGTACAGCGTGTTATGTGAAAGGTGGCCAAAAACTTTTAGAGAGATTTAGAGAAGAACTTGGTGTGCATGGAGATGAACCAACAGAGGATGGATTGTTTTCCATCCAGGAAGTTAGGTGTCTTGGAGCTTGCAGTATGGCACCAGTTGTACTGATAGGAGAGAGAGACTTTCACGGAAGAGTAACGCCAGACATGATACCAAAAATTATTGATGAATACAGAAAAAAGGAGGGCAAAAAAAAATGAAAGTGATAAGTCTTGAAGACCTTCAAAGAATAAAGGAAAAATTTTCAAAAGATCTGAATTTAAGAAAGCCAAAGATTCGGGGGAAAATAATTGTTGGAATTGGAAGTAACGAGGCAAAAGAGAAATTGGAGAAAATATTAAAAGCTATATGGGATGAACTTGAAAGAAATTCGGTGAATGATATAATCGTAACTCAATCGCCTGACACGGAATTTCATGAAGCAGAGCCAACCGTTGAAGTTCAAATTGGAGAAAATGAATCGGTTGTGTATGGGCATGTAGATGAAGAACAAGCAAGGAGAATTGTGAAAGAACATATCATAGATGGGAAGATTTTGAGCGACATTCTTGTGAAAGGTGGAAAGGCTTAAATGGGAGGTGGGCAAATGTCTGTAAAACATACAATATTGATATGTGCTGGTGGGGCTTGCATCTCTTCAGGGGAAGAGTCCGTTAGATCTGTTTTAGAAGAAGAATTGAAAAAAAACAATCTTGAGGAAAGTGTAAGAGTTGTACAGACGGGTTGTATGGGATCTTGCAACCTTGGACCTATTATGATAGTGTATCCAGAAGGAGTTTTTTACCAAAAGCTCAAACCTCAAGATGCAAAGAAAATAGTGGAAGAGCATCTTTTAAAGGGGAAAATAGTCTCTTCTTTGCTTCATAGGGGGCCTACAGGAAACGTGGAACCACATGCGAAAGAAGAACTGCCATTCTTTACCGAACAAGTTAAGATAGCCACGAGGAACTTGGGACTTATAGATCCCTTTAACATAAACGAATACATTGCAAATGATGGATATTTTGCCATTGAAAAAGTCTTAAAATCTTCTCCGGAGTGGGTAATAGAAGAGATAAAGAAAAGTGGATTAAGAGGAAGAGGTGGAGCGGGATTCCCAACTGGTTTGAAATGGGAATTCACAAGGAAAGCCCCTGGAGATGAGAAATACGTCATTTGTAATGCAGATGAAGGCGATCCTGGAGCGTTTATGGATAGATCAGTTTTAGAGGGCGATCCACATAGTGTCATAGAAGGGATGGAGATAGCAGGCTATGCAATTGGTTCTCATCATGGTTACATTTACGTAAGGGCCGAATATCCCCTAGCCATTGAAAGGCTCAACAACGCCATTTCTCAAGCTAAGAGATACGGACTTCTTGGTGAAAACATACTTAACACAGATTTTTCTTTTGATATAGAGTTGAGAATAGGCGCAGGAGCATTTGTGTGCGGTGAAGAGACCGCTCTCATTCAATCTGTTGAAGGTTTGCGTGGACAGCCAGTTCAAAAACCACCTTTTCCCGCCCAAAAGGGTGTATGGGGAAAGCCAACTGTCATAAATAATGTTGAAACGCTGGCGAACATTCCGGTTATCATAAACAAAGGAGCGGAATGGTTTGCCTCCATAGGAACGGAAAAATCAAAGGGAACCAAAGTTTTTGCACTCTCTGGCAAGATAAATAACGCTGGTTTGGTAGAAGTTCCGATGGGGACAACTTTGAGAAAAATAATATTTGACATAGGTGGGGGAATTCCAAACGGAAAAAAATTCAAAGCGGTTCAAACCGGTGGTCCCTCTGGAGGATGTATACCCGCCGAGTATTTAGACACGCCGGTCGATTACGAATCTCTTACCAAGTTGGGAACCATCATGGGCTCAGGCGGAATGGTCGTGATGGATGAAGATACGTGTATGGTTGATGTGGCTAGATACTTTTTACAATTCAGTGCTGACGAGTCTTGTGGAAAATGCACGCCTTGCAGGGAAGGAACCAGGAAAATGCTTGAAATACTTGACAGAATAGTAGAAGGAAAAGGAAAAATGGAAGATCTTGATATGTTGGAAGAACTTGCCCTCACCATAAAGGATACGGCGCTTTGTGGGCTTGGACAGACTGCTCCAAATCCAGTTCTTTCCACGTTGAAATATTTTAGAGATGAATACGAAGCGCATATAAAGGAAAAAAGATGTCCTGCCAAATCGTGTAAGGCGTTGATTGCCTATCAAATCGATCCGAATGCGTGTGTTGGATGTACCGCTTGCGCAAAGGCCTGTCCTGTTGGGGCTATAAGTGGTGAAGTGAGAAAGGTACACGAAATAGATCAAGAAAAATGTATAAAGTGTGGTAGTTGCTATGAAGTGTGTAAATTTGACGCCGTTAAAAAAGTGGATGCCGTAGATTTAAAATTGAATATCAAGGATAAGTGAGCTCCCCATTTACGTCAATGTCGAAGAGTATTTCAAAAATTGTCCTTTGTAATTTTCACGAATAGCGTTTAATACATGTCAAGAGTGATGAAATTTAAAAACAAACGAAAAGCGGGGCAGTAGTCCCGCTTTTTAGGAAATATTCTTCAGTTTCTTCTTATTCAGCGTCGAATTGATCGCAAGCGTCAATGACGTATCTCATGTACGCAACGGCTGGTCCTCCACCCATCAATCCAGCGACCAATGCCGATTCAAGTATTTCTTGTTTTGTGGCGCCTTCTTTTATGGCGTTTTTAGTGTGAAAGGCAATACAATACGGGCAATGGGCCGTTATACCAAGGGCGATTGAAATAAGCTCTTTTATTTTTGTCGAAAGCGCGCCTGGTTTTTCAGCTTGTTTCACGAATTCCATTAACGCTTTTGCGTACCCGGGTTCAGCTTTCCCAGCTTCTTTTAATAAATCCATAAATTGGTCATAGTAACGATTCATATCAGCGGCTAACGGTTTTTTCTCTCCCATTCTTCTCATCTCCTTGTGAATTATTTAACTCAAATCTATTATACCACTTCTTGATACTTTTTTCACGTAAAAAATTAAAAACAAGTATCTTTTCAACTTATTTTGATTTGCAGAATTTTATCATTTATCATGACATACACAAAAATGAATTTTCAGTTTTCTAAAAGGGTTCCCACGTCTTCATTCATGACGCTTCTTAAGAAGTTGCCCTTTTCGAAGAAATTTATAACCCTTATGGGAATGGAATGGGCTTTACACAACGCGAAGGCAGATGTGTCCATAACGTTTAACTCGAGTTTTATCGCTTCCTCAAAGCTCAATTTTGAAAATTTCTTTGCCTTGGGAAATCTTTTTGGATCCTTAGAGTAAACTCCATCGACTTTTGTTCCCTTTATGAGGATTTCCGCCCCCATTTCTGCTGCCCTCAAAGCCGCCGCGGTATCTGTGGTAAAGAGCGGATTGGAAGTACCGCCGCCGAAAATGGCAATTTTTCCACGTGAAAAGGTTTCTTCTATCAAATCGTAAGTTAGTCTTTCAACTGAAGGAAGGTTGGTAACGTGTGACATGACCACAGAACTTATGCCATGTTTTTTCAAAGCTGAACTTAAGTAAAGGGAATTTATTATCGTTCCCATCATTCCTATTTGATCTGCGTAAATCGAGCCAACATACGAGAGCTCTTCACCGCGAAAAAGATTCCCCGCTCCGACAACGATGCCAAGTTTTATTCCCCTTTCAACAACTTCTTTTATCTCATTGACTATGTACTCTCCCATCTGAGGATCTAAGCCTTTTTTCCCTTCACCCGAAAAAGCTTCGCCACTGATCTTTAACAGTACTCTCTTATACATTGGTGACACCTCTCCATGGTATTTGTAATCTTTTCTATCTCAATCATTTCCAAATATCTAAAAAAAAGGTGAGCCTGCGCTCACCATAAATCATTGTCCAAGTTCAAATCTTACGAATCTCCTTACGGAGATATTTTCACCTATCTTTGCTATTGCTTCCTTGATCATCTCTTCGATTGTTTTGGAATCGTCAAGAAAGTACTTTTGCTCCATGAGACAATTTTCACTGTAAAATTTGTCTATCTTTCCTTCTATTATCTTCTCTAAAACTTTCTCTGGCTTTCCGGAGTTTGCAAGCTGGGCTTTGTAGATTTCTTTTTCCTTTTCTACAACATCATTTGGAACTTCTTCTCTGCTAACGTATTTCGGATTTTCCATAGCTATGTGTTTGCATATGTTTCTTCCCAATTCTTTGAATTCATCTGTTCTTGCAACGAAATCAGTTTCACAATTCAATTCAATCATCACACCTACTCGATTGTTGAAATGAATGTAATCAATTATGATCCCATTTTCAGTCGCCCTTCCAGATTTCTTGTCAGCTTTACTGATTCCTTTCTTTCTAAGTATTTCTTTTGCCTTTTCCATGTCTCCGTTCGCTTCTGTAAGGGCCTTTTTACAGTCCATCATGCCCACACCAGTTTGATCACGAAGCTCTTTGACCATTTTCGCGGTTATTTCCACTTGTTAGTCCTCCTTCCAAAACTTGATCTTCAAACAATATTATCATACGAATTTTAATTTTTAATTAACATATAAAGATTCAAATAATTCTCTTAATTCTTTGCTCTCTCTCATAACTTCTAAAGCTATTTCAGAGTGTCCAGTCATGTATCCGTTTCCTATTATCATGTTGACATCTTTTCCAACACCTTCTGCACCTAAAGCGGCCTTTGTAAAAGAAGTGGCCATTGAGAAGAAGTAAACGGTGCCATAATCACATGTAGAAAGTATGGAAGCCATTTCTGTGTTGGGAACGTTAACAACATTTATCGTTATCTCGGCCATTTCTCCATCTGTCATCTCGGATATGGCCTCTTCCACTTCAATGGCGTTCGTCGCGTCAGCAACGACGATATCCGTTATTCCTATTTTTTTCAATCGTTTTGCTTCTTCTTCTGAACGAACAACCCCAATAACTTTTCCGGTTGGACCAGCGTACTTTTTTGCAACATAAGAACACAACATTCCAGATTTTCCGGCTGCGCCGATTATAACCACTGTGTCTCCTGGGTCAACTAAACGTGCAGTTTGCGCTGGTGCCCCAGCCACGTCCAAGACCGCAAGCGCAAGCCTTTCATCCATATCTTCTGGCAATTTCGCGTATATCCCGCTTTCAAAGATGATGGCCTTTGCCTCGACTTCCACTTGATCGGTATCAAGGTGAACCTTTTTTATCTTTTTAATATTCAAAGGAGTTAAAGACAGTGAAACAAGAGTCGCAATCTTGTCTCCTTCTTTTACGTGCAGGTGTCCCTTTAAAGCCGAGCCTATTTTCTCAATTCTTCCTATTAACATGCCTCCAGAACCGGTAACGGGATTATGCATTTTCCCTCTTTCATTCACTATTTCCAAAATTTTTTCTGCAACTTTCTCTTCATTTTCACCAACTTCTTCTTTAATTTGAGTGAAAGAAGCAGCGTCAATGTTGAGTGTAAGAACGTCTATGAGAATTTCATTGTCGTATAAAGTATTCACATCATTGTTTATTTTCCACGCTGGCTGCGGCAAAACTCCTTTTGGTTCTATGACCCTGTGGGTTCCATACTTGTTTCCTAACATTCTTGCTTCCTCCCTTTAAAAATTTTAAGTAGAGTGTTTTTCTATATCTTCTAACACCATTTCAACAACACTTTTTATCCTCTCTCCTGAGGCTTTTCCTTTTAAAATTCGCATAACAGCTCCCATAAGCTTTCCAAATTCTTTTTTGGAAGCGATGCTGAGTTCTTTTGCTTTTTCTTCAACCGCTTTTTTGATTTCTTCATCGCTGAGCTCTGGCTTAGCAAAAGTTTTTAAAATGTCTCTTTCGGCCTTTTCTTCATTGTAAAGTTCGCTTCTTCCCGCGCGTTCGTAGTCTTGCATGGCTTCTTCTCTTTCCTTGATTTGCTTTTTCACTATTTTATCAAAGTCATCTTCGTCAATTGATTTTCCGGATGAAATCTCAAAATTCTTCACAGCTGAAATCAACATTCTAAGAACCCTTTTTCTCAGTTCATCCTTTTGCATGATCGCATTTTTCAGTTCGTTAGATAACTCATCAAGAATACCCATAGTTCACTCCTCCCTGAACATCGTGTCTATGTTCTTTAGTACTTGTTCATTGAAGAACTCGAAGGCGTCTGTTGCTCTTTTGCTATTGGTTTCCTGAGCGTAAACCATAAGCATATAACCCATAAGATAAGCATCGGCATCGTTCAGGTTCTTGAGTTTTTTAATGCGCGATGCCAAGCCTCTTAAATGCATGCGATTTGAAAACGTTTTTGCAAAGTCCGTTTTGTTTTTTATATGGAAATTTATGGCATCTATCAGTACCGTTGAACCGTTCTCTATTACGTATTTGATGAGCGCTTGTACCGCTTTGCTCTGTGAGCTTTCCATTTTTTCTTCTTCTCCTAATCTCAAAGTTCATTCTCCGTAACATCCCACTCCAACTGTCGTTGGTCCCGTGTGCGTTGTAATAGTAGGCCACATCTTCAGAGTTTCTTCTGAGAGAAGATCAGGTGCCTTAAATTCATTGAAATTCTCTCTCAATTCTTCCATCATTTTTAACGTGCTTGCCGACGAATAGGCAAAAACAATTCTTACATGCCTTCTGTTTTTAAGGAATTCCTTGCACAGATTTGCCATTTTTGCGTTTAGCCTTTTTTTACCACGAGAAATAGTCGCAACTCCCGTTTCACCATCTTTGACTGTTAATATTGGTGAAAGTTTCAAAACTGAGCCGACTAAGCCTGCCGCTTTTCCTATTCTACCATTCTTTCTAAGATGATCAAGTGTAGAAACTGTAAAGAAAACATTTGAATTTCTTCTGATCTCCTCTATTTTTTTCAGAGCTTCCGCTAAGGATACGCCGCTTTTAACGTAATCTAGAATTCTTCTTAGCATGAAGTAAGCACCCGCTGAAATATGCAGGGTATCTACAACATGAATCTTGTTTGGGGCAACTTTATTGGCCGCTATTCTTGCTGAGTTAAACGCCCCACTTACTTTGGACGAAATGTGAAGCGAAAGTATTTCGTCGTATCCCTTATCTAATAATTCTTTGTAGGCCCTTTCAAAATCTAAAGGAGAAGGTTGAGAAGTTCTGGAATCTTTGCCTTGAGAAATCCAATTGTAAAATTTTTCTTTATCGAATTTTCCATCAACGTATTCGTCTTCTCCCAAAAATATTTTCATTCCAACCATTACGTAAGCGTCTCCCATTTCATCAATAAAACCCTGTGTAATCCCGCATCCGCTGTCCGTTACGACTCCAAGCATGAAAAACCACCTCTTTTTTTAATTATACGATAAGAACGGTGATTTTTAAAAAATTGCTTTTGGCGTTCGTGATACTATAATTAAGAATGCATTCGAATGGGGGGATTCAAAATGAAAGAGATGCTTTTTAAAAATATGCAAGAGCTTTTTGACTTTTTAGAAAGAGAGTACGGGATGAATTGGCACAACAAGATAATGGTTGATGTGTTAAATGATGTTCCTGAAATAAAAGATGGAAAGGCATTTATGAAAGTCCGAATCTACGACATCGATGAAGTGGATGAAATACCGCTTGTTGAAAATGATGTGCTTACAGATATGGATAGTGAAGAAAATTTGCTGAATGATGCGGAAAAAATAAAAATTCCTCAATATCCTCAAATAGAAGTGAACGTTTCCAAAGATAAGATGAAAGCTTACGTGACAATTTACCCTGGCATGAAAAAAGAGGTCCCAACCGTTGAGGAGATCTTTTCCTCTCTAAAAGAGAATAAAGTTATTTTTGGAATAAAAGAATGGGAAATTAAAAGAATTGTAAGCGAAAAGTGCGTTCTAAGGCCGGTGTTAATTGCGGAGGGAAAGCCTCCTATTCCTTCTAAAAATGCCACGTACAAGTTACTCTTTCTACCAAGCGGAATAAGAGTTAAAAGAAATGATGGGAAAAGAGTAAATTACGCCTCGATGTACGAAATAGTTTTTTGTCGTAAAGGAGAAAAGCTTGTCGAGAAGGTAGTCGGCGTTGATGGAAAAAAAGGGTACAATGTCTTTGGAGAAGAGTTAGGCGGAGAAAAGGCCGAAGATTTAAGCCTTCAACCATTGGCTGGAAAAAACACAGCTCTTTCAGAAGATGGAATGTTCGTTTTTGCGACTCTTGACGGGCAACCTTTCTTTTCAGAAGATGGAAAAGTGAATGTAAATGAAATTTTCATTGTTAACGGTAACCTGGGCTATGATGTTGGAAATATAGATTTTCCAGGAAGCGTTTGGATAAGAGGAAATGTGGAGGAAGCTTTTAAAATAAAATCTGGCAAAGATGTGCTTATTGATGGAATAGTTGGTGAAGCCGAAATCAACGCAAAATCTAATATTTTGGTGAAAGGTGGAGTTTTTGGGAAAAATAAGGGCATACTCAGGTGTGAGGGAAATTTCAAAGCGAAGTTTTTGAGTGAGGTTACCATTATTTCCCATGGAAACGTCGAAGTGGATGAATACATAATGAATTCAAGGATAATATCTCGCGGAAACGTCATCGTAAACGGAAAAGGATGGATAGTAGGTGGAAGTGTAAAGGCTGGTTTGAACGTGAACGTTAACGTGATAGGAAGCATATCCAAAGTTCCAACGCACGTTTCTGCCGGTATAAATTTTGATTTTTCAAGTCGTGAGGAAGAACTAGAAAGTAAACTCATGAAAGAGTTAAAAAAGATGGAAGAAGCTTCTTCATATATGAATAAAATTATGAGCCTGTTTAAAAAGACAACAGATGAAAGTAGAAAGAGGTATCTTCTAACCATTTTAGATCGACTTCGAGATGAAAAAACAAAGCTCCTGGAGGAAATGCAAATCCTGAGAAAAAATTTGGATCTTTTGAACTCTACTTACAGGTGGAAAAACGGAAGAAAAGACTCAAGAATAACGGTGAAGCAAAGGTGTTTTGAAGGTGCACGCATTACGATTAACAACGAAACCATAGTCCTTCACTTTGATGTTGGACCAACTATTTTTTCTTACGATGATATTGAGCAAAAAATCCTAACAACGCCGTACAAAAATTGGAATTGAAATTTAAGATTGTAATGGTACTCCATTCTTACACATTGGGCATTCATCCGGAGCGTACAAATTAGGTGTTATCTTAGTTAATGAAATTATTGGCAAACCCTCCAATTTGTCCTTTTCTATTTCTTTGATGACGGTCGCTATTGCCATGGCTTCAGAGTCGTATCTTCTCAACGCTTTTATCACTTCTTTTACAGATTGGCCACTTTCCAGAACCCCTTCGACGATCACAAGGTTTCTGAATATAGCGGGATTTAAGCCATGACCAAATGACATGGAGAAATTGTCGTCTCTCTCAACGAAAATAAAGGGAATATCCAATCTTCGGGCAACTTCGTAGCCAACTATTATTCCATTAGTCATGGGAGAAACAATGCAATCTGGGGCAAATCTGTGAAGTTTGAGAGCCATTTCTTCTCCTATTTGCTTGGCGTACCATGTGTATTGAAGTGCTTTTACCAGTTGAATTCGTGTGTCCGTGTGAAAACCAGATTCAAGCTTAAAATGACCATGTACTATCGCTTGCGTACTTTGCAATATTTCTTCTATGTCTATCATTTTGCACCTCCACCGTTTTCAGCTTCAGTTATGGAATTGATAACATTCCTATCATATCCCATCTTTTTTGAATTGTCAAATGTTCAGAAATTAGCATTATTCTATTCATTGACTCACGTACTTCGTAAAGAGATTTAATTCTTAAATTATGAAAGTTTGAAGATGAAATCTTCAAATGCGGGAACACATGAGCAGCGCATTGAATGCGATCCTTGAGAAGCCAATTATACTTACACTGTCCATAGTAAGATCATTTTTTCACTTCGACGTTAGCTTCACAAAAATTTCTTCCAATGATACGATGTTTGTATTTACATCTTTTACAAGGAGTTTGTTTTTCGTTATTAATGAGAGCACATTTTTAAGGAAGGTGGAATTTTTCAAAATCAGAAAGACAGAAGTATCGTGTGCTTTAACGTTATCTTTTAGTACCTCTTTCAATATTTCGTACGCTCTTTGAGCGCTCGTTTCGTCTTCAAAGGTTATTTCCACTCTCTTTTCATTTGAGTCAAATTTGCGTTTTATCTCACTTAAACTTCCTTGGGCTACAATTTTTTTATCGTTTAAGATTGCCACTTCGTCTGCAAGTTCTTCTACGTTCTTCATATAGTGAGTTGTGAAGAATACGGTTATACCTCTTTTTTTTGCGGTTTTTATGCTCTCTCTTATTATTTGGGAAGTTTGAGGATCTAGGGCCAGAGTTGGTTCGTCTAAAAACAAAAGCTGGGGAGAGTGTATCAGTCCCCTTACAATGTTTATTCTTTGGCGCATTCCAGTTGAGAATTCTTTAATGGCTTTGTCTTTCCACTTCCACATGTCTACGAGCTTTAAAAGTTTTTCTGCTTGAATTTTGGCAATTTTTCTTGGAATATGGTAAAGCCCTGCAAAAAACATGAGATTTTCCATGGCGGAAAGTTGATCGTAAAAAACCGTGTTTTCAGAGACAAGACCGATTTTTTCTCTTATATTTTTTCTTTCTTTCAAAGGGTGTCCAAAAATAAACGCCTCACCCGAAGTTGGTTTTAGCAAGGTGGTCAATATCTTTATGAGAGTTGATTTTCCAGCTCCATTTGGACCGATCAAGGAAAAGCATATGCCTTCTTTTACGTTGAAAGATATAGAATCGAGGACGAGTAGCTCCTTTTTAAAATATTTGGTTAAATTTTTTACTTCTATGGCGTTCATATTGCCACCTCGCATCTTGAAAATAATTCAAGGACACGATTAGTGTCCTTGAGAAATGGCGGAGGCGCTGGGATTCGAACCCAGAAGGTGCGTGAGCACCACCGATTTTCGAGACCGGCCCCTTAGCCATTCGGGCACGCCTCCACACTCATACATGATATTGTGAATCCTTGGTGTGCCTGGCGGGACTTGAACCCGCAACCTTCGGATCCGGAGTCCAACGCTCTATCCATTGAGCCACAGGCACACGCTGTTATTTCATCATTCGCTTAAAGTTTCTTCTTTAACTTCTTCTTTTTCTTCGTTTACTTTTTCTTCAGAAGCGATTTCTGTTTCAGCGGATTCTTCTGAAACTTTTTCCTGTTCGTTGCTTTGTCCTTCTTTTCCTTCTAAATAAGCATCCGCTATCTTTGAAGTTATCAATTTGATTGCCCTGATAGCGTCATCATTACCAGGTATAACGTAATCAATTTCGTCTGGGTCACAGTTCGTATCTACTATGGCCACCGTTGGAATTCCCAATTTGTGTGCTTCACGAACGGCATTGTATTCTCGTTTAGGATCCACTATGAAAAGGGCATCAGGTATCTTTTTCATTTCTTTTACTCCATTAAGGTATTTTCGTAATCTTTCCAATTCCTTGCGAAGTTTGTTGGCCTCCTTGATTGGTAACTCATCAAATTCGCCCTTTTCTTCCATTTCTTCAAGTTCGTGAAGTCTGTTTATTCTCTTTGATAACGTGGAAAAGTTGGTTAAAAGCC
Source organism: Mesoaciditoga sp. (assembly GCF_054006115.1). Classification (NCBI taxonomy): domain Bacteria; kingdom Thermotogati; phylum Thermotogota; class Thermotogae; order Mesoaciditogales; family Mesoaciditogaceae; genus Mesoaciditoga; species Mesoaciditoga sp. Next base: position 27,900 of record NZ_JBPNHS010000012.1, read on the forward strand.
CACCAACCCATCTCTTGTTGATATAAAATGCTCCGCATCTTTTGGCTTCCTCTTCAATTGTTTGAGCACCCTGATGTTTGGTGCACACAAAGAGGATCGTCTTTCCATTTTTTCCCAGATCACTCACAAAATTGTACGCTTCTTTTAAAAGTTTCACCGTCTGTTGTAAATCGATGATGTATATGCCTTTTCTTGCAGCATACACGTACGGTTTCATCTTTGGTTCCCATCTCTTAGTTTGATGTCCAAAATGGACTCCCGCTTCTAGAAGTTGCTTCATTTTTATTATCTCTTTCACAAAAACACCTCCATTGGTTTTTCCACCACAACCATCCCCTTTTCCGATAACCCTGCGGGCACCCATCGGAAAATCAGATTGTGTGCGTTGTTAGCATCATTATAACAAAATACTGTGTCTACGTCAACACTTTTCAACAGCATAAAAAAGATGAACGAAGTTTTACTTTAAAAAAAGGTAACTTTTTGAAGTACGTAATGTTATCGTGTTGACTATTCTTTATTCATGTTGTAGAATACAAACGCGTTGATTTGTTAAAATTGAAAGGAGGCAGCGGAACCGACAAATGCCGACGATAAATCAATTAATAAGAAAAGGAAGAAGTAGAAGCAAATCTAAGACGAAATCACCTGCTCTTGGTGGAAATCCCCAAAAGCGGGGCGTGTGTGTGCGTGTTACCACTCAAACACCTAAGAAGCCTAACTCGGCTTTAAGAAAAATTGCAAGGGTAAGGCTGACTAATGGGATAGAAGTAACGACTTACATTCCTGGTATAGGTCATAATTTGCAGGAGCACTCTGTTGTTTTGGTAAGAGGAGGAAGGGTTAAAGACCTTCCTGGTGTGAGATACAAAATAATTAGAGGCGCTCTTGATGCTGAGGGCGTGGAAGGTAGGAAAAAAGCGAGAAGCAAATACGGTATGAAACGCCCGAAGAAGAGCTCGTAAGTTTTGGAGGTATTGTGAAATGAGAAGAAGAAGAGCTGAAGTAAGAAGCGTGACGCCAGATCCCGTTTACCACGATGTGTTGGTTACGAAATTCATAAACAAAATAATGTGGGATGGAAAAAAGTCAAAAGCGCAAAAGATATTCTACGAAGCGATGGATATAATTGCCAAAAAAACGGGCAAAGACGCTTTGGAGGTTTTCAAGAAAGCGTTTGAAAATGTAGCGCCGGTTTTGGAGGTTAGGCCCAAAAGAGTTGGTGGTGCGACTTATCAGGTTCCAATAGAGGTTAAAGAGCCCAGAAGGACGTCTCTAGGCGTTAGATGGATAGTAGCTGCCGCTCGCGCGAGAAAAGGGAAACCAATGAGCCAAAAGCTTGCCGAAGAGTTGTTGAACGCTTATGAAAATACCGGTGCGGCCGTGAAAAAAAGAGAAGACGTTCAAAAGATGGCGGAGGCTAACAGAGCTTTTGCACATTACAGATGGTGAGGTAGATGGCGGAACGTACTCTGTTGCTTGATAAGTTGAGAAATATTGGCATAATGGCCCATATCGATGCCGGGAAAACCACGACTACCGAGCGCATACTTTTTTATGCCGGTAAAAAGCATGCGATAGGTAATGTTGATGAAGGCAATACCACAACAGATTGGATGGTGCAGGAAAAAGAACGTGGAATAACCATAACATCTGCTTCTATATCTTTTGATTGGAAAGGTTGTCGTGTGAATTTGATTGATACGCCCGGACACGTGGACTTTACAGTTGAGGTAGAAAGGGCTTTGCGTGTTTTGGATGGAGCAATTGCCGTTTTTGATGCGGCGGCGGGAGTTGAACCTCAATCAGAAACGGTTTGGAGACAGGCAAATAAATACGATGTTCCTCGTTTGGCCTTTATGAACAAAATGGACAAGATGGGAGCGGACTTTGAAATGTCCGTTCAATCTATGATAGATAAATTAGGGGCTAATCCGTTGGTGCTTCAGTACCCAATAGGAGCTGAGAGCGAATTTGAAGGCGTTATAGATTTGATAGAAATGAAGGCCATAAAGTGGAAAGACGATCTTGGCATAGAGATGGAATATGAATATATACCGGAAAATTTGAGAGAGAAAGCGGAAGAACTTAGGGATGAGATGTTGACGCAACTTGCGGATATAGACGATGAAATACTCCAACTTTACCTTGATGGAGAAGATGTACCGATAAGCAAAATAAAAGAGGTAATAAGGAGAGGCACTATTGAATCAAAATTCGTTCCCGTTTTCTGCGGGTCTGCATTTAAGAACAAAGGTGTTCAACCGTTGATGGATGCCATAGTTGATTATCTTCCGTCTCCTCTGGACATGCCGCCTGTAAAAGGTAAAACGCCAGATGGTGAAGAAACGGAGAGACATCCTTCGCCAGACGAGCCGTTCTGTGCTTTGGCTTTCAAGATAATGTCCGATCCGTATGTTGGAAAATTAACTTATTTTAGAGTTTACTCTGGAAAAATGACGAAGGGAAGTTACGTGTACAACACATCTAGAGGAGTTAAAGAAAGAGTGGCAAGGTTGATGTTCATGTTTGCGGATAAACGCCAAGATGTTGATTACGTTACAGCCGGTGACATTGTTGCCGGAATTGGATTAAGATCAACAAGAACGGGAGATACGCTTTCATCAGATGATGCGCCCATAATTCTGGAATCTATAGAGTTTCCGGAGCCAGTTATTTCCATAGCAGTAGAGCCTGAAACCAAAAATGAAGAATCAAAGCTGGAAGCCGCGCTTACCAAACTGATGGATGAAGATCCCACCTTTAGGGTTTCTACCGATAAAGAAAGTGGCGAAACGATATTATCTGGAATGGGAGAGCTTCATCTTGAAATAATAATAGATAGGTTAAAGAGAGAATTCAACGTTCAAACAAGAGTGGGGCGCCCTCAAGTTGCTTACAGGGAAACTATTAGCGTTCCGGTGGATGCTGAAGGAAAATACATAAGGCAAAGTGGTGGGCGTGGCCAGTATGGTCATGTTAGAATAAGATTTGAACCTCTTGAAAGAGGAAAAGGTATAATTTTTGAAAACAAGATCATTGGTGGAGTGGTTCCCAAAGAGTACATTCCTGCTGTTGAAGCTGGTGTAAGAGAAGGATTGATGGTTGGAACGCTTGGCGGTTATCCAGTTGTCGATGTCAAAGCCACCTTGTACGATGGTTCTTACCATGAAGTTGACTCATCGGAAATGGCTTTTAAAATAGCGGCATCGATGGCTGTGAAAGAAGCTCTTAGCAAGGGAAAGCCTAAACTTATGGAACCCATAATGGAATTGGAAATCACAACACCGGAAGAGTACATGGGAGACATTGTTGCTGATTTGAATTCAAAAAGAGCGCAAATATTGGGCTTTGATACGAGAGGAAATGCGCGTATAATAAAAGCCCATGCCCCATTAGGTATGCTCTTCGGCTTTGCGACGGTTTTAAGATCGTTAAGCCAGGGAAGGGCTATTTACATGATGAAGTTCTCTCATTATGATGAAGTGCCTGAGAATTTCGCGGAAAAGGTATTAAACAGGTGAAAAACCTTTAAAACATTTAAGGAGGTTGAATTTCAATGGCGAAAGAGAAATTCGTAAGAAGTAAACCACATCTCAATATTGGAACGATAGGACATATTGACCACGGTAAGACCACTTTGACAGCGGCTATCACAAAGATATTGGCAATCAAAGGTGAAGCCGAATTCATTCCTTTTGAAGAAATCGATAAAGCTCCAGAAGAAAAAGCGAGAGGTATAACTATAAACACCGCACACGTTGAATACGAGACCGATAAGAGACATTACGCTCATATCGACTGCCCAGGACACGCTGACTACATAAAGAACATGATCACCGGTGCCGCTCAGATGGACGGTGCTATCCTGGTTGTTGCGGCGACAGATGGTCCCATGCCACAGACAAGGGAACACATACTGCTTGCAAGACAGGTTAACGTTCCGGCAATGGTCGTTTTCATAAACAAAGTTGACATGGTTGACGATCCCGAACTCATCGATCTGGTTGAGATGGAAGTTAGAGAACTTCTTTCCAAGTACGAATATCCAGGTGATGAAGTGCCGATTATCCGTGGAAGCGCTTTGAAGGCTTTGGAAGCTGACAGTATTGATAATGAATGGGCAAAGAAGATTTTAGAACTCATGGATGCCGTTGATAACTACATTCCAGATCCTGTTAGAGACGTTGACAAACCATTCTTAATGCCTATAGAAGACATCTTTACCATTACAGGACGTGGAACGGTTGTTACCGGTAGAGTCGAGCGTGGAAAGATCCACGTGAACGACGAAGTGGAAATCGTTGGATTGAGAGAAACGAGGAAGACGGTTGTTACTGGAGTTGAAATGTTTAGAAAGCTTCTTGACGAAGGAATAGCTGGTGACAACATTGGTTGTTTGCTCAGAGGAGTTAAGAAGGAAGAAGTGGAAAGAGGACAGGTTTTGGCAAAACCAGGTTCTATCACTCCACACACGAAATTCGAAGCTAACGTTTACGTTTTGAAAAAAGAAGAGGGTGGAAGGCACACAGCATTTGTCGTTGGTTACAGACCGCAATTCTTCATTAGGACGGCTGACGTCACTGGAACGATTGCCGGACTTCCCGAAGGAGTCGAAATGGTCATGCCTGGCGACAACACCGTCATGAAAGTGGAACTCATCAAACCTGTTGCCCTTGAAGAGGGAATGAGATTCGCCATCCGTGAAGGCGGAAGAACGGTTGGCGCAGGTGTTGTTTCAAAGATAATTGAGTGACAAGTGAGGGGGAAAATCCCCCCTCGCTCTTTTGAAGGAGGTTTATTTGAATGGCAAAATCCAAGATTCGAATAAAATTGAAAGCGTACGATCATGAATTGTTAGATCAATCGGCGAGAAAGATCGTTGAAACTGTAAAGAAGACGAATGCCAAAGTATCAGGACCTATACCCCTTCCAACGGAGAGAACCGTTTACTGTGTCTTGAGGTCTCCTCATGTTAACAAGGATTCGAGGGAACATTTTGAGAAGATCGTTCATAAGAGATTAATTGATATTCTTGAAACGCAGCCTCAGACAGTAGAATCGTTGATGAAAATGGATCTCCCGGCCGGCGTGGAAGTGGAATTAAAGCTTTGACAAAACGGCTGGAGGTGCTTTAAATGAAAGCTTTAATTGGAAAAAAGATAGGAATGACTATGATATACAAAGAGGGAGTAGCCGTGCCTGTTACCGTTGTAAAAGCGGGGCCGTGCGTTGTTGTTCAAAAGAAAACTCTGGAAAACGACGGCTACAATGCCATCCAAATAGGATTTGAAGAGGTGAAAGAAAAGCACGTCAACAAACCTATGCAAGGGCACTTTAAAAAAGCCGGCGTGAAGCCGACAAGGTATCTCAAGGAAGTTAGAGTTGATAATGTGGATGAATATGAGATTGGACAGATTTTAGATGTGTCTATCTTTGAAGAAGGAGAAATGGTAGACGTATCTGGTAAGACAAAAGGAAAAGGTTATCAGGGTACCGTGAAAAGATGGAATTTTGGTGGCCATGACAAAACTCATGGCACTAAGTATCCAAGGCATGGTTCAACGGGTATGCATACCTATCCTGGAAAAGTTTTAAAAGGTACAAAGATGGCCGGGCATATGGGAAACGTTAATAGAACGATTCTTAACCTTGAGGTTGTAAAAGTTGATAAAGATAACTCTTTGTTGGTTTTAAAGGGAGCTTTACCCGGCGCTAAAAATTCTGTTGTGTATGTTAGAAGCGCCGTGCGAGGAGGAAAGTGATGGCTATGGCAGAAGTGGACATTCTTAACATCGAAGGACAAAAAGTTGGCAAGATCGATCTACCGGAATCAATTTTTAACATAGAACCAAATCACGATTTGTTATTTCGATACATACACAAACAGCTGGCAGATAGAAGACAGGGCAGCGCATCTGCCAAAACGAAAGCGGAAGTTTCTGGTGGCGGTAGAAAGCCTTGGGCTCAAAAGCATACGGGGCGAGCGAGAGCCGGTTCGAATAGATCGCCACTTTGGAGGCACGGTGGAGTTACATTTCCTCCAAAGCCGAGAGACTATTCTGAAAAACTCAACAAAAAGATGAAAGTTGCTGCCATAAAATCAGCTCTTTCTGTTAAATTCAGAGAGAACAAACTTTTAGTTGTTGATAAGATGGAAATGAGCGCGCCTAAAACCAAGGAATTCATATCCATCGCCAAAAAGATAGTTCCTGAACTGAATGCGTTATGCGTTTTGGATACAATGGTAGATGAACAGGTTAACGTTAAAAGGGCGGCAAATAACATACCACATGTTAAAGTTATAGTTGCTGATAATGCCGGAAAAGAAAAGAAAAACGTTGATGGCCTGAATGTCTACGATATAATGAAGCATGAATGGCTCGTTTTAACAAAAGGTACCGTAGACAAAATAGTGGAGGTGTATAACAATGGCAAATGATCTCACACCATACGATGTTATAATTAGACCTATCATCACCGAAAAATCCACTCTCAACTTTGCCGATTCCACTTACACCTTTGAAGTTGATTCAAGAGTTAACAAGTATCAAGTCAGAGATGCCATAGAAAAACTTTACAATGTTGAAGTGGAAGATGTTAGAATAATGAATTACAAAGGAAAACCAAAGAGATATGGACGTTCAGAAGGCTACACACGTTCTTTTAAAAAGGCGATTGTTAAGTTAAGAGAAGGATTCAAAATCCAAGAATTTGAAGGCTTAATTTGACAAACGAATTGCTGAAAGGAGAATCTCCATATGGGTCTTAAGAAATATAAACCCACGAGTCCTGGTAGAAGACATATGATTTCATCCGATTTCTCCGAAATCACTCGCTCAAAACCTGAAAAGTCCCTCACAAGGGCTTTGAAGTCAAAGGCTGGGAGAAATTCGTATGGAAGAATTACCGTAAGGCACCAGGGCGGTGGAAATAAAAGAAAGTACAGAATAATTGATTTCAGAAGAGACAAATTTGACGTTCCTGCGAAAGTCTTTTCTATAGAGTACGATCCGAACAGAAGTGCGCGTATTGCTTTGCTCCATTACGTTGATGGAGAGAAGAGATACATTTTAGCCCCAAAGGGTTTGAAAGTTGGAGACGTTGTGACAGCAGGGCCAAATTCTGAGATAAAGGTTGGAAACGCTCTACCTTTGACTCATATACCCGTGGGTACTTTTGTTCACAATGTTGAACTAAAACCCGGCTTGGGGGGCAAAATAGCCAGAAGTGCCGGAAATTCAGTTCAGCTTATGGCAAGAGAAGGCGGATACGCTTTGCTTAAGATGCCATCCGGTGAGTTAAGAAAGGTAAGAGAAACTTGTATGGCTACCATTGGAGTCGTTGGAAATGAGCAGCATTCTAACGAATCATATGGTAAAGCTGGAAGAAAGAGATGGCTTGGAATAAGACCAACGGTCAGAGGAATGACTATGAATCCTGTGGATCACCCAATGGGTGGAGGAGAAGGAAAAACGAAGAGTGGAAAGATTCCTCAAAGCCCATGGGGAGTACCTGCCAAGGGTTACAAGACGCGCAGGGGAAAGAGACCATCAGATAAGTTCATAGTCAGACGCAGAAACGCGGGCAAGTAATTGAAAGGAGGAAATAAATGTGAGTCGCTCGACCAAAAAAGGGCCTTACGTTGATTTGAAACTCTTAAAAAAAGTGCAGGCTCTTAACGAGACAGGACAAAAGAAGGTCATCAAGACATGGTCTAGAGCGTCGATGATCGTTCCCGATATGATAGGTCATACGATAGCAGTTCACAACGGGCGAAAACATATTCCCGTTTACATAACGGAGGCGATGGTTGGACATAGACTCGGTGAATTTTCACCAACGAGGCGTTTTGGTGGTCATGCCGACAAAAAAGCCTCTAAGGGAGAAGTGAAGAAATGAGGAGGATGATCTGAATGCCAGAAAATGGTAAAAGGCCAAAACGTTCAATTTTTCACAGAATGAGGAAAGCCTCCAAACAGCCTCCCATAGAGGCAAAAGCTGTTGGAAGATATTTACAGGTGAGTCCTTACAAGGTAAGACCTGTTTTAAATGCAATAAGAGGTAAGGACGTTAGCGAGGCTCTCCAGATATTGGAATTTTCTACCAAAAAAGGTGCCAAAATGGTTGAAAAGGTATTGAATTCAGCAATAGCCAACGCTGAAAATAACTTTAATCTTGATGTGGATTCACTTTACGTGGCAAAATGCACGGCGGATGATGGTCCAAGGCTCAAAAGGATGAATCCAATGGCTCGAGGGCGCGCTTCGCTCATTTTAAAAAGACAATCGCACATAACCATCGTGGTTCGCGATAGATCAAAAGAAAACGTTTTAAAAGAAGAAAAGACTTCTGACGAGAGCGAGGTGCAATGAAGTGGGTCAAAAGGTACATCCAAGAGGTTTTAGATTGGGAATTTCCACGGACTGGCAAGCCACGTGGTTCAATGAAAAGAATTATGCTGATTATCTTATAGAAGACGAGAAGATCAGGAAAATTGTTAAAAAAGCTTATTACCATGCCGGAATATCAGAAATAAAAATCTCTCGTTCCGGTAAGAGAGCAACCGTTACGATTGTAACTGGAAGGCCTGGAATACTCATAGGTAAAAAAGGTGCTGAAATAAAGAACATAAGGGATTTAATACGTTCTGTGGTTCCACAAGATAGAGATGTGAATATTACCATTGAAGAAGTCAAAACGCCCGAATTAGATGCACAACTTACCGCAGAATTCGTGGCATCAAGAATCGAGAAAAGGGCGTCTTACAAAAGAACCATGAAGCGAAGCATTCAGATGGCTCAAAAGAAAGGCGCAAAGGGAATAAAAATAATGGTTAGTGGAAGAATAAATGGCGCTGAAATAGCGAGAACTGAATGGTACAGAGAAGGAAGGGTTCCGCTACAAACGTTAAGAGCCAAAGTGGATTATGGTTTTGCAGTTGCAAAGACCAAGTACGGAGTTCTTGGAGTTAAAGTTTGGATTTTTACCGGTGAGCAACAAAATAAGGATAAGGCAAAATCCGCTTGACTCGTTGATAAGGAGGTTTGAAGATGCTGATCCCTAAGAGGGTTAAATATAGAAAACAACAACGTGGAAGAATGCGTGGCCTTGCGAAAGGCGGCACCGAAATGAATTTCGGTGAATGGGGGCTTAAAGCATTGGAACCGGCATGGATAAACAACAGGCAAATAGAAGCATGCCGTGTTGCCATAACGAGAAAACTTAAAAGGAACGGCATGATCTGGATAAGGATCTTTCCGGATAAGCCTATAACAAAGCATCCTGCTGACAGCAGAATGGGAAAAGGTAAAGGAGCCCCTGAAAAATGGGTGGCGGTTGTTAAACCTGGTAAGATCATGTTTGAAGTTGGAGGAGTTAACAAAGATTTAGCGTTAGAAGCTTTGAGATTGGCTGCGGCTAAGCTCCCCATAAAGACCAGAATAGTTTCACGACCGTCATTCGGAGGTGAATCACTGTGAAGGCGAAGGATCTTCGTGACATGACGGCTGAGGAGTTGAAAGACCTTGTTTTAGAACAAAAGGAAAAACTTTACAAATTGAGATTTCAGCTTGAGTTGTCACAATTGGATAACACATCTCAAATAAAAGAGGTTAAAAGAGATATAGCAAGAATAAAAACTTTAATAAGAGAGAAAGAGCTCGGCCTGGAAAACAGAAAAAACGGCAGCAGAGCCACCTCTGATTGAAAGGAGAGGTGAAAATGAAAAAGCGACTTGTTGGAAAAGTTGTTAGCGATAAGATGGATAAAACAATTGTTGTTGCTGTGGAAAACACTATTCGTGATAGAAGATTTGGAAAAACCATAATAAGGACCTCAAAATACAAGGTTCACGATGAAAATAACGAATGCCATGAAGGAGATATAGTAAAGATTGAAGAAACAAGACCCATTAGCAAAGAAAAAAGCTGGAAGCTCGTTGAAATATTGAAGAAAAACATTCTAACATCTGAAGAAGAAGAAGTAAGCAAGGGAGAAGGTGTTCCAGAATGATTCAGCAGGAAAGCGTTTTAACAGTAGCTGATAACTCCGGAGCCAAGAAGATCCTTGTTATAAGAGTAATGGGTGGTTCAAAGAGAAAATTTGGTAGGGTAGGAGACGTTGTAATAGGTACAGTTAAAGAAGCCATTCCGCGAGCGGAAGTTAAAAAAAGCGAAATAGTTAGAGCCGTTATAGTTAGAACGAAAAAAGAAATAAGAAGAAAAGATGGTTCCTATGTGAGATTTGATGACAATGCTGCTGTTCTCATAACAAAAGATAACGAACCACGCGGTACCAGAATTTTTGGACCGGTTGCGAGGGAGCTTAGAGAAAAGGGCTACATGAAGATCATTTCTTTAGCTCCTGAAGTGCTGTGAGGTGAGAGTTGTGAATAAAAGAAAACATGCTTTGAATGTGAGAAAAGACGATACGGTTATAATTTTAAGTGGTAAAGATAAAGGAAAACGCGGAAAAGTTTTGAGAGTGCTTCCAAACGAGAACAAAGTCGTTGTCCAGAACGTTCACATGATGAAAAAACACCAAAGGCCAACTGCGACGGTTAGAGAAGGTGGAATAATAGAAAGAGAAGCACCGATATACGCTTCGAAAGTACAGGTAATATGTCCAAATTGTGGAAATCCAACCAGAATTGGCCATAGAGTCGTCGAGGGCGGCAAAATAGTCAGATATTGTAAGAAATGCAACGAGATCATAGACAAAGAATGATCTCGGCGAAAGGAGGAAGGTTTTGAATGTCCGTAGCTCTTAAAGAAATCTACGAACGTGAAGTCGTTCCAGCACTCATGAAAGAGTTCGGTTACAAAAACAAGTTAGCCGTTCCCAGACTCCTGAAAGTAGTTATAAATATGGGAATTGGAGCCGAGGCAAGAAATGCGGCCATTATAGAAAAACACGCCCAGGAGCTCACCATGATAGCTGGTCAAAGAGCGGTTGTTACGCGTGCAAAGAAGAGCATATCTAATTTTAAAATAAGAAAAGGAATGCCTGTTGGTGCAAAGGTAACTTTGCGTGGGGAAAGAATGTACAATTTTCTTTACAAGTTATTCAACATTTCTCTTCCGAAAGTTCGTGACTTTAGGGGGACGAATCCCAACGCTTTTGATGGAAGAGGAAACTACGCGTTGGGTGTAACAGAACAACTCATATTTTCAGAGATTTCACCTGAAGACGTTACAAGAACGCAGGGAATGGATATAATCATAGTGACAAGCGCCAAAACCGATCGAGAAGCGAGGGCACTTTTGGAAAAATTAGGCATGCCTTTCCGCAGAAATGCTTAAAGGGAGTGATGAGATGGCACGTAAAGCGCTTATAAATAAAAGTAAAAAGGAACCAAAATACAAAACAAGAAAGTACACGAGATGTAAAATATGCGGAAGACCGCATTCTGTTTACAATGAATTTGGAATTTGCAGAGTTTGCCTGAGAGAAATGGCTCTTCAAGGCAAACTACCTGGCGTTAAAAAAGCCAGTTGGTGAGGTGGTGAAATAAGATGTACAGTGATACCATAGCTGATATGCTAACCAGGATAAGAAACGCCAATTTAGCTTTTAAGGAAGAAGTAGACGTGCCGGCTTCTAAGCTGAAAAAGGACATACTTGATATATTGAAAAAAGAGGGATTTATAAAAGATTACAGGTACATAGAAGATGGAAAGCAGGGAATTTTGAGAATTTACATGAAGTATCATGGAAAGAAGAGGGAAAAAGTTAGAACTATAAATTCAATTGTGAGGGTTTCCCATGCTGGGAGACGCGTATACGTTTCAAAAGATAAGATCCCGACCGTGAATAGTGGATTGGGAATTGCCATATTGACGACGTCCAATCCGAAGAAACCAGTTGTAACCGACAAAGAAGCGAGGGCTCTAGGTATTGGCGGAGAGCTCATAGCGTACGTTTGGTAAGTGGAGGTGCAGTGAATGTCTCGTCTTGTGAAGAAACCGATTGTCGTACCAAACGGTGTTGATGTTAAGATAGAACCCAACAAAGTGACCGTTAAAGGGCCGTTGGGCGAGTTTTCCATGGATTACACTTATGTGAAGTTCAGAATGGAAGGAAATCAGATATGGGTAGAAGAGAACAAAGATGTGAATCTTCCACCTAGGTTGATGAAGAAAGCAAAGGCTTTTTTGGGAACTCGATGGTCTTTGTTGCACAACATGATCGTGGGCGTTTCAGAAGGTTTCAAAAAGGAACTCGAAATTCAGGGGGTCGGATACAGAGCGCAGATGCAGGGCAACACCCTTGTTTTAACCTTGGGGTACTCTCATCCTATAAAGATTGAACCTCCTAAAGGCATCACGATAGAAGTTCCAAGGCCTTCATCGATTGTGGTGAAGGGAGCCAGCAAAGAGCTTGTTGGTCAAGTTGCGGCCAACATAAGGAAAACGCGTGAACCAATGCCATTTGCAAGGGGTAAAGGTGTCAGGTATGTTGGCGAACACGTTATAACTAAAGAAGTTAAGAAAGCTTAAGGGAGGTAAGAGTCGTGCTCAAGCCTTTTGATAGAAAAGCCAAAAGATTGAAAAGACATTTGGCTATTAGAAGAAGAATATCCGGCACAGCCACAGCGCCAAGATTGGCGGTGTTTGTGAGCGGAAAACATGCTTACGCTCAGATCATAGACGACGAACATTCCAGAACGCTCGTGAGCGCTTCCACAACCGAAAAAGAAATAAAGGAAGCACTGAAGGGTAAAACCTGGAACAAAGCGGCAGCTCGTCACATCGGTAAAGAAATAGGAAAGCGTGCTCTTGAAATTGGTATAACGAAGGTTGTTTTTGATAGAGGAGGATTTCTCTATCATGGAAGAGTAAAAGAAATAGCCGATGGCGCTCGCGAGAGCGGTCTGAAATTCTAAGGAGGTAAGTCAATGCCAGAAAACAAAGATGTTAACAAACAAGAACAGAATAAATTCAACAATCAGAAAAAAAACTTTAAAAGGCAGCCACGTCAGCCTCAAGTTCAAGATGAATTTGAAGAAAGCGTTGTTGAAATTAGAAGAGTTGTAAAAGTCGTTAAAGGAGGAAAGAATCTAAGCTTTAGAGCCATAGTTGTTGTTGGAAACAGAAAGGGAAAAGTTGGACTTGGTGTGGCAAGCGCTAGAGAAGTCGTGCCTGCCATAAGAAAAGCTTCAAATTTGGCAAGGCGCAACTTGGTGGATGTTTCTGTTGTCAACGATACCATACCTCATGAAATTTTGGTAAAATACGATGCGGCAAAGATGCTTATAAAGCCGGCTGCACCTGGTACTGGAATAATTTCCAGCACGACAGTGAGACCCGCTTTAGAACTAGCAGGTATAAAGAACGTGCTTTGCAAATCGCTCGGTTCCGCTAACTCCTTAACCATGTTAAGAGCTGTATTTAAAGCCTTTAACGAGATTAAGCCACCGGAATATTACGCAAAACTTAGGGGTATAACTTTGAAGCAACTCTTTCATGGAGACGTTTTAGAAGGAGTTGAGAAAGAATGAAATTAAGAATAGAGCTTGTGAAGAGTCCTATAGGTTTTAAATACGATCAGAGAAGAACTGTCAAAGCTTTGGGACTGAAAAAAATGCATAGCGTAGTTGAAGTTGAAGACACACCGCAGATTCGCGGTATGATATTCAAGATTTCACATTTGCTCAAAGTCGAAGAGTGCAAGTAAGGAGGATTTCCTATGAATCTAAATGAGATAATACCAACGCCAGGTTCAAGAAAGAAGAAGAAAGTTCTTGGAAGGGGTAGAAGCTCCGGACACGGAAAAACCTCCACGCGTGGTACAAAGGGTCAGGGTTCCAGAAAGAGTGGAAACGTGAGACCGGGCTTTGAAGGTGGGCAAATGCCAATATACAGACGTTTGCCAAAACGCGGTTTCAAGAACTTCAATCAAAAAATTTACGTTGCCGTGAACGTGGGAAGATTGAACGATCTTTTCAATGAAAATGAAGAAGTTTCTCCAGAAGCTTTGATTAAAAAAGGAATTGTGAAAAAATTAGAGGATGGGGTAAAAATACTTGGGGACGGGACTATTACAAAGCCACTTGTCGTTAAAGCGCATGCCTTTAGTGCAATGGCGAAAGAAAAGATAGAGGCGGCGGGTGGAAAGATAGAGGTGATTTAAAAGTGTGGAACGCACTCAAGAATTCCTTCAAAATTCCAGAATTAAGAAGTAGGATCCTTTTCACTTTTGCCATGTTAGCCGTCTTCAGATTGGGAATATATATTCCCGTTCCTGGAATAAACCTTCATCAATGGTCTAATTTTTTTGAAGGAATAACACGCGGAAGCGGTGGAGGGCTTTTCACACTTTTCAACGCATTTGCGGGTGGCGCTGTGAGGAAAATGTCCATTTTCACGATGAGTGTAACTCCTTACATAAATGCGTCGATCATACTTCAGCTTCTAATGGCCGTTATGCCATCATTAAAAGAGCTGGCAAAAGAAGGCGAACATGGAAGGCAAAAGATAGAAAAGTATACCCGACAGCTCACGCTTGTGCTTGCCGTGTTGCAAGGGTTGATCATGTCAATTTTTATAGCTGTGGGAAATCCAGCTTTCATTACGCCTGGAATGAACAGGATCACCTTTATTATTCTTTCCACCACCAGCATGATAGCCGGAAGCATGTTTTTACTTTGGCTTGGTGAAAGAATAACGGACAAAGGAATTGGAAATGGCATATCCGTTTTGATATTCGCTGGAGTCGTTGCAACCTATCCTTACTACATAGGACAAATGGTCATTTCTAACATAGGAATAGTGGCGTGGACGCTTTTTGCGATAATATTCGTTGCAACGGTTGTGGGTTTGATATACGTCATGCAGGGTGAAAGAAGAATAACTGTTCAATACGCCAAGAGAGTCGTAGGAAGAAAAATGTACGGTGGTCAATCGACTTACATTCCGATAAAAGTGAACCAGGGTGGTGTTATTCCTATAATATTCGCAGTTGCAATCGTTATGATACCAGCGATGATAGCGCAATTCATGAAAAATTACACCCTTCAAGAGATATTTGGATTTAATTCGGTTTTGTACATAGTTACGTATGCCTTGTTGGTCTTTTTCTTCACGTATTTTTACAGTGCCCTTACATTTGATGTTCACGAAGTTTCGGATAACATCAAAGAATACGGTGGATTCATTCCTGGCATAAGGCCTGGAAGACCAACGGAGAATTACCTTTCCAAAGTTTTGACGAGAGTTACCTTCGTTGGAGCCTTGGCACTGGTTGCCATCGCGCTTTTGCCGAATTTAACGTCGGCTGTTGTCGGTGTTGCGAGTGCTCAGTACGTTGTTGGCGGTGTTGGAATGATGATCGCCGTTGGGGTCGCTCTTGATGTTGTCCAGCAAATGGAAGCCCATTTGATAATGAGACATTACGAAGGTTTCATCAAAAAGGGAAGATTGAAAGGACGAATGTGATAGCCATGATGAATATCGTCATGTTGGGACCTCCGGGCGCTGGAAAGGGCACACAAGCGAAATTTTTATCACAGGAATTTTCTATTCCACATATTTCAACTGGTGATATGTTAAGAGAAGAGATTGCCGCGGGTTCTCCACTTGGTAAAAAAGTCGAAGAAATCATAAAAAGCGGTAAACTCGTGGAAGATAAGTTGATGATTGACATCATAAGAGAAAGGCTTTCTCGTAAAGATGTTGGGAAAGGCTTTATATTAGACGGCTTCCCCCGCACACTTTCACAAGCTGAAGCCTTGGATGAATTGCTGAAATCCATGGAAAAAGCCATCGAGTATTCAGTGTATGTAGAAGTGCCGGAAAATGTTGTAGTTGAAAGGCTTTCCGCTAGGCGAGTTTGCCCTAAGTGTGGCCGTATATACAACATGATATCCAATCCACCCAAACATGACGAAACGTGTGATGTGTGCGGTGTTAAGCTTATTACGAGAGACGATGATAAACCAGAAACCGTGAAAAAGCGTTACGAAGTGTATATGGAACAAACAACGCCCGTAATAGATTATTATCGAAAAAGGAACATACTTTTTACAGTCGATGGTACCCTTAACGTAGAAAAAGTCAAAGAAATGTTGTTGAATATGGTAGGTGGCATTTGATGCTACGGCTTAAAAGTGAGCATGAAATAGAAGAAATGAGGTATCCAAATGCCATCGTGGGCGAGGTATTGGCGTACATAAAAGAGTACGTCGTAGATGGAGTTACAACATACGATTTGAATAGATTGATAGAAGAGTACTTTAAGAAGCGAAATGTCATTCCCGCTTTTAAAGGCTATGCAGGATTTCCCGCGGCAGCCTGCATAAGCTTGAATGAAATGGTAGTACACGGTATTCCTTCAAAAAAAGTTGTGGTAAAAGATGGCGATCTCGTTTCCATTGATGTCGGTACCATTCACAACGGATGGTATGGTGATGGAGCTCGAACTTACATAGTTGGCGAAGTGGATGAAAAGCGCCAAGAATTGGTTAGAGTGACCAAGGATTCTTTTTTTGAAGGAATAAAGATGTTAAAAGTTGGAAACAGGTTGGGAGATGTTTCACATGCCATTCAAGCCACGGTTGAAGCCCATGGATTTTCCGTCATAAGAGATTACGTTGGTCATGGTATAGGCAGAAATCTTCATGAAGATCCTCAAGTTCCGAATTTCGGAAAAGCCGGAACGGGCATACCGTTGAGAAATGGTCTTGTGATAGCCATTGAACCGATGGTAAGCATGGGAACGTGGAAGGTCAGAGTTTTAGACGATGGATGGGGAGTGGTAACGCTTGACAATTCTCCCAGCGCTCATTACGAAAATACCGTAGTCCTTCATAACGGAGAAGTGGAAATTTTAACCATGCCGGAGGGATTGAATGTCTGAAAAGGATGTCATAAGGATAGAGGGGAAGGTACTGGATTCTCTTCCAAGCACGATGTTTAAAGTTAGGTTGGACAATGGGCTCGAAATACTGGCCCATATTTCAGGGAAGATGAGACAAAATTTCATAAAAATTGTACCCGGAGACAGAGTTGTAGTTGAGTTATCACCTTACGATTTAAAAAAAGGGCGTATAGTATATAGAAAAAGAAATTAAAGGAGGTTTTGACTATGAAAGTTAGAGCATCTGTCAAGAAACGCTGCGACGCATGCAAAATCGTTAGAAGAAATGGTGTGGTAAGGGTTATATGTTCAAAGAATCCCAAGCACAACCAGAGACAAGGTTAAAGGAGGGATCTAAGAGAATATGGCTCGTGTTCTTGGTGTAGACTTGCCAAATGAGAAGCATGCCTTCATAGGTTTAACGTACCTTTTCGGTATAGGAAGAACGAGGGCAAAGGAAATACTCGAAGCAACCGGTATTCCCTTCAATAAAAAGATAAAAGATCTTGATGACAATGAAATTAGGAGTATTACACAATACATAAATTCCCACTACAAAGTTGAAGGCGAACTTAAACAGGAAATACAAAGAAACGTTAAAAGGCTTATAGAAATAGGTTCTTACAGAGGTATTAGACATAGACAAGGGTTGCCCGTCAGGGGACAAAGGACGAAAACAAATGCGAGGACTAGAAAAGGACCTTCGCATGGTATTAAAGGAAGATAAGGGAGAGGTTTTGAATGGCTAAGAGTAAAGGTAAAGCAAAGACGAGAAAAAGTAGCAAGAAAAAAATTCATGTGGATTATGGAGTAGCTCATGTTTACTCCACTTTCAACAACACAATTATAACTATTTCCGATAAAGATGGTAACGTTCTAACCTGGTCGAGTGGTGGAGACATAGGCTTTTCTGGCTCAAAAAAATCAACTCCATACGCCGCTCAGTTGGCCGCTGATAAGGTGGCAAAAGATGCTTTGAACATGGGCATGAAAAAAATAGACGTGATGGTTAAAGGACCAGGGCCGGGGCGTGAATCGGCAGTGAGAGGGCTTCAAGCCGCAGGATTGGATGTTCAAAATATCAAAGATATAACGCCAGTTCCCCACAACGGTTGTCGTCCAAAGAAAAGACGAAGGATGTAAGGAGGTTCTAACGATATGGCTAGATACACCGGCTCAGTTTGTAGGCTATGCAGAAGAGAAGGAATGAAGTTGTTTTTGAAGGGCGACAAGTGTTATTCAAGTAAATGCCCTTTTGAAAAAAGACCTTACGCTCCTGGACAGCATGGAAGAGATAGAATGAAAATGACTCATTATGCCAAGCAGTTAAGATCTAAACAGGCAATGAAGAGAACATATGGCATCTTTGAAAAACAATTCAGAAAATACTTTGATAAAGCTATGAGATCCAAAGGCGTTACAGGTACGGTGCTTGTTCAACTCGTTGAATCTCGATTGGACAACACAGTTTACAGATTGGGTTTTGCACTTTCTCGTTCTCATGCGAGACAACTCGTTACGCATGGGCACGTTTTGGTGAACGGAAGAAGGGTAAATATTCCTTCTTATCTTCTTAAGCCAGGTGATACTATAAAGCTTGAGGAAAAAGTGCGTTCCAACACAGATGTTAAGCAAGCAATAGAAGCCGCATCATCGCGAAACACTTTGCCCTGGCTTGAAGTTAATTACGATGAATTCGAAGGAACATTTGTGCGCTTACCGGAAAGAGAAGAAGTAGATCTCACGATAGACGTGCAAGACATCGTTGAACTTTACTCAAAATGATGTACGTCTTTCGCGCGAGGTGGTTAAATGCTTAATTACGTTAAACCTGAAAGGTTTATCATTGAAGAAGAAAAGGAAGACAGAGGGTACCTGTACGCTAGATATGCTGTTCAACCCTTAGAACGTGGATACTCCATAATGTTGGGAAATTCTTTGAGAAGAGTACTTTTATCTTCGATACCATCTGTTGCAGTTACGAAGGTTAAGATGAAAGACGTTTATCATGAGTACGACACCCTGGTTGGCGTGAAGGAAGATGTGTTGCAAATACTTCTGAACATAAAGCAGCTTCAGATAAAGGCCGTTTCTCCGATAAAAGAAGAGCCCGTGGTTCTGATCGCTCAAAAGAGTGGGCCGGGGATTTTGACGGCAAAGGATATCACATGCCCAATGGAAGTAAAGATAGCCAATCCTGAGTTGAAGATAGCCACTTTGAATGAAGACGCGGACGTTTACATTGAAATGTTCGCCGAAGTTGGAAAAGGCTACCTTCCAATTTCTGAAATGGAGCTTGGCAACGACATTCAGATTTTACCAATCGATGGTATATTCAGTCCTGTGGTAAAGGTTAATTTCAGGACAGAAGATGTTAGAGTTGGAAAGAAAACAGACTACGATAAGCTCATACTTGAAGTATGGACCAAGAAATCCATAACTCCAGATGAAGCCCTTAAAAAGGCAATTGAAATAATGATAGAACACTACGATTTTCTTGAAAAGAATTTCCCCGTAGAACTTAATACAGTTGAGCTCACCGAAAGAAAGAATGAGGGCGAAAAGGAACAAAGCGATAAAGAAGAAGAGCCACAGGAAAGTGAAGAAAATAAAGAAAGCGAAAAAAACGAAGAAGAGAATGTTTATTCGATATACGATAAAATGAAAATAGACGAGCTTGAGTTGTCTGTAAGATCTTTGAATTGTTTAAAACGTGATAAAATAGAAACGGTGGGGGACCTTTTAAGGAGAAGCGAAAAGGATCTCCTGCGTATTCGCAATTTCGGAAATAAATCTCTTAGAGAAGTGAATGAGAAATTGAAAGCATTCGGTCTAAAACTCAAAGCTGAATGATGGAGAGGAGTTTGATGTTATGAGACACAGAGTTAAATTGAAAAAGTTAGGTAGACCAAGCGATCAAAGAAAAGCGCTTATGAGAAGCCTTGTAAGAGAACTCTTCATCCACGAGACCATAGTTACCACCACTCAGAAAGCCAAAGCGGCATCACAGTTGGCGGAAAAGATCATAACCCATGCGATGAAGAAGGACCTTTCAGCCAGAAGGTACGTTAACGCTTTCTTAAACGATCACAGGTTAACCAACAAAGTTGTGGATGAAATTGCACCAAGATATGAGGGAAGAAAGGGCGGATACACGCGCATCTTAAAACTTCGTAAAAGACGTGGAGATGGAGCCGAATTGGCCATCTTTCAACTCATAAAAGAAGAGTGAGGTATAAAGAGTAGGCTATCCCCTTGCAGGGATAGCCTTTTAATGATATGTGGCAAACGATAATTTTCTTTGTAGTCGTAAATTTTCTCTCTACAAGCATGATATTTATTGATTCGAAAAAAACAAGCGTTAAAATAAGTAGTTTTAACAAAATACTCTACGCTTTCTTTGGAGGGGCAGTAGGCATCCTTCTAGCTTCAAAGTTATTCAAACTCAAAACATTTAAAAACACGGTAGTGATTATAGCTTTGATAGAGAACATAGGTGTTTACATCCTGCTTTACAAATTAGCCATTTATTTCAGTTAAATTCTTAAAGCTGAGAGATTTTTGCAATTCCCTTCTTCATTTGTTTAAAGAAGGCAAATATTTGCACATTAAAAACGCGAACGAATTGGAGGTGAATTTTATGAAATTTTTTTTAGACACTGCGAATATAGATGAGATAAGGCAAGCCGCATCGTGGGGAATACTTGATGGAGTTACAACGAATCCAACGTTAGTTTCCAAAGAAGGAAAAATTGATTTTAAAGAGCGTATAAGGGAGATATGTGAAGTTGTAAAAGGACCTGTAAGCGCTGAAGTCGTTTCAACCGATTACGATGGTATGGTAAGAGAAGCGGTTGAGCTGGCTAAAATTGCCGAAAACGTTACGGTGAAAATTCCAATGACAAAAGATGGGATAAAAGCGGTTTCAACGCTTTCAAAAAAAGGAATAAAAACAAACGTTACCCTCATTTTCAGCGCAAATCAGGCGCTTATAGCCGCAAAAGCGGGAGCAACTTTTGTTAGCCCATTTATCGGGAGACTCGATGATATAGGCAACGATGGAATGGCCATTTTAAGTGATATTTTAGAGATATTTAGAAATTACGGTATCAAAAGTGAAATCATAGCCGCGAGTATAAGGCACCCTGAGCACGTAAGGCAAGCCGCTTTGTTGGGCGCTCATATAGCAACTATACCCTTTAAGGTTCTTAGCATGATGTTCAATCATCCTTTAACGGACAAGGGAATAGAAAGATTTTTGCAAGATTGGAAGGAATACGAAAAAAGGCTTTCTTAACGTGGAAAGGAGAATTTTTAGTGGAAAACGGTAAAAAAACGGATGCCTCTTCTTCAAATTCTGGAGAAAAAACGCAAGATAAAATATATCAAATAGAATTGGACATAAAGAAATTGCAGGAGATGAAGATTAAAGAGCTTTATTCCATGGCAAAAAGCTTTGGAATCCAACGTTTTAGCCAATACAGAAAAGACGATCTCATCTTTGAGATATTGAAAGCTCAAACCGAATCCAATGGCTACAAGTTTAGAGAAGGCGTGTTGGAAATTCAAGAGGGGGGATATGGTCTTTTAAGGGTAGACAACTACCTTTCCGGTCCAAACGACATTTACGTATCTCCTTCACAGATAAAGAGATTTGGTCTTTTAAATGGAGATGTCGTTTCGGGTCAAACAAGACCTCCAAAAGAAGGAGAAAAATACTTTGCACTTTTAAGAATCGAAGCGATAAATTACAAACCAATAGAAGAATCCAATGAAAGAGTTTACTTTGAAAATTTAACGCCACTTTATCCACAAGAAAGATTTATCCTTGAAACCACTCCGGAAATTTTGGACACTCGCTTGATAGACATATTTTCTCCAATAGGAAAAGGACAAAGGGGACTGATAGTTTCCCCGCCAAAGGCGGGAAAGACCACTATACTGAAACATGTGGCAAACGGGATAGCGAAAAATCATCCAGAAACAAAGAGAATAGTGCTTCTTATCGATGAACGCCCTGAAGAAGTCACCGATATGAAAAGATCGGTTGATGCGGAAGTCATAGCCGCTCCGTTTGACATGCCAGCCGATAAGCAGATAAGGATAGCTGAACTAACCCTTGAAAAGGCAAAAAGATTGGTGGAGTATCATTACGATGTCGTTATACTCCTTGACAGCATAACACGTCTTGCGCGAGCGTACAACCTTTACCTTCCGCCTTCTGGAAAACTACTTTCAGGTGGTGTTGACGCGTCAGCCCTTTACAAGCCAAAACACTTTTTTGGCGCAGCGAGAAACACCGAAGAAGGTGGTAGTTTAACCATAATAGCGACCGCTCTCATAGAAACCGGTTCAAAAATGGATGACGTCATCTTTGAAGAATTCAAAGGAACTGGAAACATGGAGCTCGTGTTGTCCAGACAATTGGCGAACAAGAGAATATTCCCTGCAATAGATTTGAACCTTTCTGGAACTCGGAAAGAAGAATTGTTGTTAAGTGAAAAAGAGCTTAAAGACGCGTGGGTTCTGAGAAGATTCATGAGTTCAATGTCAGCTGAAGAAGCGCTAAACCTCATGATTTCTAAACTCAAAGAAACGAAGTCAAACGAAGAGTTCTTCTCACTTTTGCAAAACGAAAAAGCCATAAATTAACCCTAACTTTTCCTCGTGACTATTAACAAAAAGTGATGCGTTAAAGGTTGAAGAACCTAAGTCCTATTGTGTGTTAATGTTGCAAAGCGTTCAAAAATATCGCTCAATTTGCCCAATTCAAATTGAATGAAGTCATGTGTGATGATTGAGAAAGCGATTAAAAAAAGCCTCTTTACATTATAAAATTCACACGTAGGTCAAATGATAAAATGAAAAATGGATGACACGAAGGCCATCCATTTTTGTTTGCACATGAATTTTTATATTTGAATCATGGATATATTCCGCGCTTTTTGGTGGCAAACGCCACACGATTCGTCGCGACGATGTAAGCCGCCGTTCGCATATCAGTTGAATACTCTTCCTTTGTCTTCCAAACTTCGTTAAACGCGTTTGCCATCATTTCTTCGAGAGCCTCGTTCACCTGTTGGTGTTTCCAGAAGAAAGATTGGAGATCCTGCACCCATTCAAAGTAAGACACCGTAACTCCACCGGCGTTTGCCAATATATCCGGAACTATTAGCACACCTTTTTCATTTAAAACATCGTCCGCGCCTTCAGCCAGCGGTCCATTAGCTCCTTCCACAACGATTTTTGCCCTTACCTCTTTTGCCAGTTCGGGTGTTATTGAATTTTCTAAAGCTGCTGGTATGAGAATATCCACATCGAGTTTTTTCAATTCTTCGTTGCTCATTTTAGTCTCGGCTTTTGGATAATCGGATATGGTTCCGTGTTCCGTTTTGTACTCCATGAGTTCTTTTACATCAAAGCCGTTCGAATTGTATATTGCGCCTTTACTATCACTTACCGCTACAATCTTCGCGCCTTTTTCTGTTGAAAGAAGCAAAGCCGCATACTGTCCAACATTTCCAAAACCTTCAACTGCGACTGTCGCTTTGGAAATGTCCATGCCTTTTGCCTTTGCTCCCAACGCGGCCACGGCGGACACGCCTCTTCCAGTTGCTTCGGTTCTTCCTTGCGAACCACCCAAACCGACGGGCTTACCGGTTACAACCCCCATTGTGGAATATCCCATCGTCATTGAATAAGTATCCATAAACCATGCCATAATGTCCGACGTTGTGTTCACATCGGGAGCCGGGATATCCCTATCGGGACCCACAATTATTGAAATCTCTGCGAAGAACCTTCTTGAAACCCTTTCGATCTCCTTTTTAGAGTACTTTTTGGGATCGATTTTCACACCGCCTTTCGCGCCACCGTAGGGAAGACCCATAACAGCGCACTTGAAAGTCATCCAAAATGCCAAACTTTTCACTTCATCCAGAGATACATTTGGGTGGTATCTTACACCGCCCTTCGCTGGGCCCAACGCTATGTTGTGTTGAACTCTGTAGCCAGTGAATACTTCTACACTTCCGTCTTCCATTTCTACTGGAAATTCAACTATAAGCTGTCTTTTTGGATGCTCCAAAATTTTTCTTATTCCGGGATCTAAATTCATCAGATCCGCGGCTTTGCCGAATTTCTCAAGCGCTGACTCGTAAATGCTTCCCATTTTGTTTCCTCCTTCACTAAAAGATTAGTTATATTATTGATCATCAAAAAAGAAATGTCAATACAAAAAAATAATTCGGTTACTCTAAAAAAATATTTTTAAATTTTATTGTCTTAAATGTTTCCTTTTGAATTTGAGAACGATTTTTGTGAATGCTTTTGTAAATACGCCTTTGTTATGTAACGATGCAAAGCTTTTGACCTTTTACAAAGCTTAATAAAAATTTGACAGTTTTTTCAGAACGGTTGACACGAAAAGGGCTTATGGCGTATAATCTAAAATTGATTTAACCTCTGTATTCGCCCGCAGGGGGGGAGAAAAGATATTTCAGAAAGGAGGTGTGTCCTGGTGCTCCTATTAGGGACCAGGAATGCCCATGACAAAAGGGAAACTGAGTTTACTGCTTTTAGCCGTGGCAATAGTGGCTGTCCTTCTATCGGGGTGTTTTTTACCTCAATCGAGCGATAAAACACCACCGACGGTGAGTGTTGTATCTGTCATTCCAACAACTTCAGGGCAGACTTTTGACGTTAAAGTTACAGCCACAGATCCGTCTGGCATAAAACTCATCAAAGCCGTGTTTATGAACCAAGTTGCCACAGCGACGGAAAGCCCGGCAGATTTTAAGTTTGTTGCCCCAGCCGCCACACAGGCAACAACGATAACGCTTACCATTTACGCGTGGGATAAAAAGAATAATATGGCAACTTCTTACGTTTCGGTGCAGGTGTGGCCATCCACGCAAACCGGACCTCTTAAATATTCAATCTCTCAAAGCAATACCAATGGAATTTACTTGTATCCAAGAGGTCCCCAAGAAATGGGTTCGATTTTGTTTAACGTTAACATCACCTCGGGAGCCAATTTGGTAAAGAGTGTGAGTTTTTACGTTGACAAAACGGAAATTTCTTCTCCAACCACAAATTCGGTGAGAGCAAGTGGCGCAGCCACATCAACACAGAATAACTTTGATTTTCTCTATCCTATAAATGAAACTACAGTTGGTCCACACTCTTATTACGCCGTGTTCCATCTTAAAAATGGAACAAACATCACAGGCCAAACACAGTGGTTCTACATAGTTTATCCAAGTGCGCAAAAAGTAGAAATTGGCGGCGCAACACTGGTGAAAAACGGAAAGTATTTAACGGGAAAAATTAGCCTTGTGGCTACCGCAACGGACTACACGTCTAAGTACGAAGCTCTCCTTGTAAACGGAAAAACATCTACAGTGTTGGTTGATTATTCATCAACCAATATTCTCAATGCAATGACGGCCACAAAGGTTGTTAAAGAGCGCTACGTCTTTAACATCAACACGGCGTCCATGACGGATGGGCCAGCCGCATTCGTGTTCAAAGATATATCTGTAGATGGAAACGCCACCGAAGCCACAGCTAATTACATAATTGATAACACGCCACCGACCTTGAAAGTTTCTTACAAGGGCGAAACAGCTACAAACGGAGAGAAATTCTACGTTGGGATTTCTCCAAATTACTTTGACGTGTACGTAAATGATGCCAACCTTGAGTCAGCAAAAGCGACGTTGACAAATGCGTCTCAAAAATTGGGCGTTACCCTTTCAAATGGCGCAACGGCAACTGTTTACGTGGATAAAATTGCCCCAAGCGATGGAGACACTGCGACGTTCACAGCCTGGGCTGAGGACTACGCAGGTCATAAGTCAACTTTGGAAATAAAGGTGATCAGAGACTTAGTTCCGCCATCTATGGGTGCCGCAACGGTAACTGGATTGGCAACGTACAACAATGTTCCGGATTCCATCAGCAAAACTGGCACGATAACCGTTGAAGCCAGCGTAAGCGATAAGAATATCAAGAGCGTTGCGTTTGTGCTTGATGGACCTCGTTATGTGTTCCCATTGACTCGAGTTTCCACGGGACTTTGGAGTGCAACCATCAATTTGGCAGATAAGAATGTTCTGCCAGGAGATTACAAGGCAAGCATAATCGCCACCGACTTGGCGCTTAATGAAGCAACTGCAAGCGTTGTTCCTTCTAAAATCCATGTTTACGCGCCAACCGAAAAAGTGTTTACGACTTCTCTTGAAACCACGCCAGCGGCGTCCGTGAATGGATTCGTTAAATCCGCGACGATCACGGTCAACATCAACCCTGATTGGGTTTACGCCATTAGTGATATTTACTTGATCAAGGGTTCAGCCACTGCTGCTACCATTCCAGCTACGCCAGGTTCCGCGACGTATTACTTTGGTCCAACTCATTTCAGTGGAACTGGAACGTACTACGTTGTCGTTAAAGATACCGTGAACGCCACCGTAACGGATGGAAACAAATACGTGGTGAAAATCGATTCCACCGCACCAAGTAGCTTGAAAATCACGGTTAATAGCACAACAAATTTGGTGGTAAGTGGTTCTCCTAAATTCACGGTGAACGCTACGGATACAGAATCTGGAGTGGCATATTTTGAATTGCAATACAAAGATCCAAATTCAACATGGGTAACAATAGACAGCACTTCTGGAAACGATCTTAAGGAAGCGACGTTCACGTGGTACAACCTTCAGACTTTGTTGGATGGAAGTTATCAGATAAAGCTCATCGCAAAAGATGGAGTTGGAAATGAAGCGTCAATAACCAAAACGGTGATAAATGATAGTGAAGGCGCTCCAAAGGTGATATTTACTCCATCGGCGACGTTGGTATTCACAAACAAGGCAACGCAAACAGTTAGCTTTGTTGCCAACGAAGGAGACGTCAGCGCGACGTTGACATTCAATGGAAACACTTCAAGTGCCACCTACGCAACATTTGTTGGAAAACAAACAGAGCCTTCATACTCAGCTTCGTGGACGTACACATTCCCATCTTCTAACGCTACGTATACATACGCCGCGACTGTTGAAGATGCTGCTGGACACAAAGCAACTCATACCACTTTGTTTGTGTACGATAC
>NZ_JBPNHS010000013.1:0-22060 GCF_054006115.1 Mesoaciditoga sp.
CTATCAGTTGACACGTGGAATAGGCAACCATTCATTGAAATTGTGGATAGGTGTGAACGTAAGAGATTTCACAAAAAGAGGACGGTATACGGGATGGATACAAATCTCAATAGCTCAGGTTCCATGAAAAAAACCATTTTAATTACCGCTCCTGCGGTAATTTTTTTCGTGTTGATACTGTCTGGATGTTCCCTTATATTCCAGTCTCCTGAAAGCCCTTTAAGTCCTTCGCCTTCAAACGGGGCAACGAATGTTTCGATTGATATCTACCTAAGGTGGAAAGGACAAAATGGAGTGAAATATCATCTTTATTTTGGTAACTCCTCAAATCTACCTTTAGTCGCCACAAATCTTACAGCATCTGAGTATGTTCCTTCCACTCCGTTGAATTTTTCCAAGACTTACTATTGGAAAGTGAAAGCAAAAAACATTTCAGGAGAAAAAACAAGTCCTCTTTGGCATTTCACCACTCAAAATGCGCCTATTCTCACAACACCTTCTTCGCTCAAAAAAGAGTGGATAGGTTCAAACGCTGTTTCAATTTCTTTCAAAGATAATTCAAACAACGAGAATGGATTTGTTCTTGAACGTTCGGAAGATGATGTTTCTTTTTCAGCAATAGCCACCTTGGATCAAAATATAACATCTTATATTGATGTATATGTATCAGCAAACAAAGACTATTTTTACAGGGTTTACGCTTTTAACGATTTTGGAAGTTCAGGATTTTCCAACGAAATACACGTTAAAACGTTGAGTGCAAGTGCTGGAAATTTGAAATGGAAATTCAAGTCTGATGGAAAAGTTCGCTCAAATCCAGCATTGGATTCATCTGAAACGGCGTATTTTTTGTCTCAAGATGGTAATCTTTACGCTGTTAGAAAAAATGGCGTCCTAAAATGGAAACGAAATATCGGATTGGCGAGTTCTTCACCTTCATTAAGCAATGATACGGTATACATAGGGAACGATCAAGGAACACTTTACGCTTTTAATTTAGATGGAAATTTGAAATGGAAAAACTTTTTCTCTTCTGCACTTTCCTGCGTTTCCATTGGAGAAAACGGAACTCTTTACGTTCGAGCGGGAACTTTTCTTTATGCTGTTGATAATGACGATGGAACCGTGATGTGGAAGTATGAGATAGGAAGCGCTTTTTCTGGTCCAAGTATAGGAAAAAGTGGAACAATTTACATTGGAGGAGGAGATTGGTACCTTTACGCCATAAATCATAATGGAACCCTGAAGTGGAAGTATAAAACCGGAGTTATCTTCTCCATGCCTTTGGCATCACATCCCAGTGTGGATGAAGAAGAGAACATCTACATAGAAGGAGCAGATTGGCATCTTTATTCCGTAAAAGAAAATGGAACTTTGAAATGGAAGTACAAAAGCTCTTCCCTTAAAAACTTTGCCAGCCCATCTTTGGATGCGAGTCATAACGTTTACATGTTAAAAAGTGATGGCAGTTTAGCGGTGGTGAAAAGCGATGGAACTTTGAATTGGTTGTACACATCGAATGAGCTTTTAACATCTCCAACAATTGGAAAGAATGGTGAAATATACATGGGAGGGGCAAATGGGTTGTACGTAATTAAAAAAGGCGCATTGAAGTGGAAATATCTTACGGATAACGTATATTCAAATCCAGTTTTAAAAGATGGGATAGTTTACTTTGGAAGCGATGATGGATATTTGTATGCTATCCACGCATCTTCCGTTGAAATGATGGATTCTCCTTGGCCCATCTTCAATCACGACATGTATAGAAGCGGAAGGGAAAGGTAATTTGGAAAGAGCCTTCCAATTTTGAAAGCATCTTCGACACGTAGAAATTAGCTTCTTATAAAAGAAATGCTTTTCATGAAATTCACCTGTAAATCTATGATTTCAAGCGAAAAAATGAAGTGAAGAGTTTGGCATGAAATACGCTAAGTAAAGTGAAGAGCCTTTTGAGCGGCCGATCAAAAGGCAAAATGGAAAACTTTTTGCACCTGAAAGGGGTGATAGGTAATGAGAAAAGTGATACTTTTGAGTATAATGGCTATCTTCATTTTAGGCTCGATGACGGTTATGGGTGGAAACATGAAAATTTTCCAATGGACGCCTTCAGCTTCTCCGGCAGCCTGGACGGAAATAACCAATGATGTACTTGCAGATGCGACGGGCTCCGATGCCTGGGGATTCACGATGCAGGCTTTCCCAACTAACGGTTTTGAATATGACAACAAGACGTGGATAGCGCTTGACGAGTTAACTCAACTTGGTAGGGTAACGTGGAACTTGCATGTAAGTCAGTGGGTATACGTAAGAATTGGTTACACCGATTTCAACATGCATGTGGATATGCCTGGAATATACACAGTTGATGACTTACAATTTCAAATAATAAGCAACGGTGGAGTATACGTTCACTTCGCTTCTGGAGGGGATCTGCTTAACAGTGATAATGGTGCGACAATACCAACCTACCTTTCATATCAAAGCGATCAAGATACAAATCCGGATGCTCCATGGACAGGAACTTGGACAAGGATCACCGATATTCCTGATGAGGATAACGCGTTCATACTAGCCGGTGACAACGAATGTGGAAGTCTCGATACAACGTACTACATCTGGTTTGGATTCGATGTCGGCGCCACCACCTGCAAAGGTGACTACATGACTTACGTTGACACTTTCATACAACCAGCTCCATGATCGAATGGTTAAAGTGTTAAGAGAGCCCTTCATAAGGGCTCTCTTTTCCAACAACGCAACGCCTGTGGGGGGTGAATGGTAATGAAGAAAATGGTCTTGACATTTTTAAGTTTGATGGCGTTCTCAACTTTTATGTTAGCTTTGAATCCTCCAGTTAGAATACCAATTTACAGATTTAAAACTCCAACAGGTTGGACAGAGGAAACAAATCCGACGTTGGCAAATGCGACAGCTACGAACGAATGGAATAGCGATGGATACGTTGCCCTATTATCAACCTACCAAACTTCAAAAATAAATTGGGAACTAAACGTAAGCCAATGGATATACGTGAATATCAAATATCTGGAATTCAATATTCATGTGAACATGCCAGGAGATTACACAATTGATAATCTCGATATCAGCGTGAAGACCAACGGGAAAGTTAAAGTGTACATGGGTACCCCAGGAGATCTAAGCGATGGAAACGGTCATTCAATTCCAACGTGGATAGGTTACGTGGAAAATCAAAATGAAACAATGCTTCCAAAGCTTGGAGAAACAAACGTAAATTTCTCATGGTTGAGAATGGGAGAGCTTCCAGACGAAAACAACCCCATTACCATTCTGAATCCGTGCGGTACAATTCATCCATGTGGACTTGGAACAAAAACGTACCAAGTATGGTTTGGATTCAAAATAAACAGTAATACATGCAAAGGAACATATTCAACGTATTTAGACATTTTTATTCAACCAGAACCATAAAGTTATTAAAAGAAGGTAAAAAAAGAGAAAACCTTCTTTGAAATTCCAAAAAAGGGGTGAGAAAGATGAAAAAGATGATTGCGTTCTTCGTACTGCTTGCCACGATTATTTCTTCGATTTCGTTCGCAGCGGCGTACAATTTGGGATTAAGCCCATTGAAATCGGAATTGATAATGTATCCCGGTGAAACCCAAGAATACGATCTGCGTTTGATGAACGGCACGCTGTCAGACGTAGATTACCAACTTGAAGTTGGTTCTTTCAAGTTGAATGAAAATGGAAAATACATCTACTTAAAAAAGGAAGACGAATACGCCTTTTCGGCGGCAAAGTGGGCCAAATTCGAATTGGATACCGACCACATACTCGTTGAGGCTCTGGGACAGAAAAAAATAAAGGTTAAAATCACAGTGCCGAGAAATCTGAAGCATGGTGGTGATTACTACGCCATGTTGTGGGCGAACTTTGTGCCAGCCGAGCAAAACAAAACAAGAGAAGCAAGCGGCGCTGCTATTTCAATAGAAAGGCGATTTAGATTCGGAAGCATTCTACACATAACGGTTAAGGGAAGGGCTGCAAGATCGAAACTTGAAATTGAAAAAATCAACATCGTGAATTTCGATGAAATTTCCACTTCTACGCGGAGAGGACTCGAGCTCGATGTATTCTTGAAGAATACGGGCGATTTATCGTACAGACCTGAAGGAAATTTCATGATAACCTCTCCCGATAGAAAAGTTTGGGGTAGAGGAAAGCTTAAAATGGATCAAACAGATCTCGTAATGCCAGCTACCGTGAGAAAGATGTACGCCGTTTACGATAGGAGCTTGCCGGCTGGCGAATACATGGCAAATGTAAGCGTTAAATCCGGAAAGCGTTACATAGGACAAAAGAAATACAAGTTCTTCATAAAGGCTTCCACTGCAACGGCAAAATTACTCGGCGTGAATTTCAAGTTAAAGCCTTCTCAGATAATCACAGAGGCAAAAGCCGGGTACACTCAAATGAACAAAATAGAGGTGTTCAACAGGGAATTCACCACTATAAATGCCAACCTCTCAGCCGTCTCCCTTTCAATGGAAGAAGACGGACAATTCATTTACGGAACGGCCACTTTGAAAGATGTAAAGATATATCCTTCAAAATTTTCCCTGAGAGAAGATCAAAAAAGGATCGTACCGTTTTCCTTAAGAATTCCAAGAGAAATGAAAGGACAGGAAGTTTTTGCGATAAAAGTGGAAGCTTCCTTAAAAAATTCGCCAGAAAATAAAAGCGTTTTGTACGTTCCTGTCTTTATGAGATTAAGTGGAAGCACAAAATACGGTTTTGAAATAGAAAAAGTGAAAAAGATATTCGAGTTCCCAGCAACGACAACTAAAAAGGCCACCATGCTGGTAAGAATTTGGTTTAAAAATACAGGCAACGCTTTTACGAATTTCAATCTCACTTACGATCTTGTCGATCCAGATGGAAATTACCTAACAAATCAAGCTAAAAGAGTTTCAGATAGGGGGTTTTTGATACTTCCGAATTTTGAAAGATATGTGGACATAGATCTTGGTGATTACAAATTCAAGAAAGCCGGGACATATTCAATACCTTTTATACTGACATACAAAGGTAACAATAATAAGGAAAAAAGAATGAAGATGAGGGTGAGAATTGAAATTACAGAGAAAGAAATACAAAAAATGGTAGAAGGGACGATCTGAAATGAGAAAAACGTATATGTTGATGATGCTTTTGCTCATAATTGCAACTTTGTCTTTAGGGCAAAAACTCATAAACGAATCTTTTTTTGAAATGGACTTGCGCCAAGCTCTCAACCAGCTCGCGTATGATACCGGTGAGACCATAATAGCTGACGATCTGGTCGGGGGATACGTCACGATGGATCTTAAAGATGTAACCTTAGAAAGGGCTTTAGATCTACTTCTTTTGTCTGGAGGTTTTTCATGGACGAAAATTGATGGCGTTTACTATGTGTCCCTGGCAACGCCGGACAGCGATAAGTTCATGTACTTTTCCATAACGAAAGAGTACCATTCGAAGAATTACAAATCTTCCGATTTGGTCTCTTTGTTACCTCAATACATGAGAAAATACGTGAACATCGCAGCGGGTGATCCTTACGCTTTAACCATTAACGCTCCCAAAGAAATGGCAGACAAGATATCTTCTTTAATCAACAAAATAGACAAACCAAAAAGGGAGTTAAACGTGGAAATCACCATAGTCGAAGTTAGTGAATCCGTTTTTCAAAAGTGGGAAAGGGAGTGGGGATATTCATCCATGACCGGAACTTCCAATTCCTTTTCCATCACGGGGGACTGGTTTAAGTTGAACGTTTTAAGCTATTTGGGAAATTTCACTGGAAATTTCAATTTAAATCACACGACAGAGAATTTAAAGGTGCTTTCAGAGTCCACGATTCACATGCTTGATGGGGCTCAATCTAAGTTGTTTTCAAAAACGACGAGAATTTACCAATACACGGAAGGAAACAACACGAAGTATCAAAGTGTTGAAATAGGTGTGGAAACGAACATACTTCCAATGTTTATGGGAGAGAAAGTTGTCCTTAACATCTTACAAACGCTGTACTCGGCTGAAGAGTCTGGTGCCAGTATTCCTTCAAGCGTGAAACAGGGAATACAAACTTCGGTGATAATGGATCAAAACAGCAGAATATCCGTCGCTTCCATAGGGTTTAAAACTCTTGCGAGTGTGGAATCCAAAATCCCCCTTCTTGGAGACATACCGCTCGTTGGAAAACTTTTCACGCAGTTGAGCTACAAAAACGTGCGAAAAAGAATCGTGCTTTTTGTGGCCTTGAAGGGTGGTGATGGGAAATGAAAAAAACTTTTACTATTGCAATAATTTTAATTTTAGCGATATCATCGCTGTCCCTTGCTGCTTCTTTTGATTTCCAAAACACGGATCTCCGAAACGCTTTAGAAGAGATATCGTCTTCGTTCAGCGTGAACATAATAGCTTCTAACGAAGTAAGCGGATTGGTTAACGCTTCTTTCGAGTGCGAAGATGTTGAAGAAGCTTTGAAAAAAGTGCTCTTGGGAACGAATTACTCCTTCGCAAAGGTGAACGGGATTTACTTAGTTGGAGGTATACACTCTCCAGATGAATCTCATTCAATTCTTTTTAAAAGCAGGGTAATTTATCTAAAAGACACTTTTCCATCAACTGTCTATGAGCTCTTGGGTACTCTTTCCAAATACGTGGTTTACTCGCCAAAATCCATGATCATGATCGTTGACGCCGATGAAATGACAACGGAAAAGATAATGAACCTTGTATCTAAAATAGACGTTCCAAATTCAAACAGGTTCTTTTCATACGAAATACACGAGCTTTCAAAAGATGAATACCAACGTTTCAGACAATTTGAAAGTAGTAACAAATCTGGTATTTTCGCTTTTTCAAATTCTTCTTTTGACATCTTCAAAGAGATAGTGGCCATAAATGGGAGTAACGACACGTTTGGAACGGTAGCCTTACCGAAGATTGGAAATATGGAAATATCATCAAGCGATCCATCCATGAAGATAAATGTCGAATCGAGGGAAAGCGTGATATCAGCTATCGTAAAAACGGGTGGAAATGCCATTGCTTTTGAAATGAATGAAAACGAAAACAACCATACGGTTATCTCTCTTAAGGAAGGAAAGAAAAGATTTTTGATTCTGGTAAGCACTTCGAAAACTCCGAAAGATGTTACCGACGCGTTCATGCCAAAACAAAAGAAATACACCACACTTACGTTGATTGGAAAGAATACGATTACCAAAGGCGAATACATGGCAGAGATAACGTATGGGTCCACGGCACTTTCCGTGATAGGAGAAGGTAAAGTAAGTGATTCAACGCCCGTTATTGGAATAGGATTAAAGGCGAATCTCATAGACGAAATGTACGCAACGATGGAATTAAAACTCAAAGGAACGCAGCTGGCTTTGTACGGAAAAATAGAAGACACGACTTCCATAAGCTTCTTCAAACTGCGCGCTTCTTTGGAGCAGGAGTTAACACTTAATGGCTTTGGAGATCTCAACTTCTCATTGGGTGGCGGCATCTCACTTTGGAATATAAACGTATTTGGGGGACTTCAGGGGAATCTTAATTTCGTACAGCCATATGTAGAGGCAGACGCGAGATACGATTGGATGTACGCAACTCTTCTATGGAAATACACAGAAGGTTATACCATTGGAGGTGGTATGATCTTTACATGGTGAGAAAGATCGTCTTTCTCTACCCCTTTTGAGGCCGCGCAAGCGGCCCTTTTTTGACAGAAATCCTAAAATCACACTTCTTGCTCGGCCCATTTTCCCTTTTTTATTTCACAAAGAGACAAGAAAGCCATTACCAAGCTTGAAAGCACAAAGGAAAGCGCCAAAAAAGTCCAGTTGAAATGCAAAAGCGTGAAAAAAGATATCAGTGGAACGAGCACCGCCCAATCAGCGATGATCCCTATAAACATGACCGTTCTGGTCAGTCCACCGCCAATCAGTACACCCCAACTGATCATCGAAAGCATGAAAAACACTTCGTTAATTCCGAAGAATTTCAAGAGTACGCCTCCAATGTTGGCTATATTCTCATGTGGCGTGAAAAAGTAAGAGATCTGTTTTCCGAAAAGGAAAAGAATTACAACGTAGCCGGCTATTAAAAGCTCGCCAATTACGATCGAACTTTTAACACTTTTCCAAGCTCTGTCCTTCTTTCTTGCTCCAAGATTTTGTCCGACCATCGTTGAAGCTGACATGTTCATGGAAAAGCTCAAAGTAAAGGATATGCTTCTTATACGATTTGCTATTCCAAGAGCCGCTATTAAAGCCGTTCCATACATAGAGCTTAACCTGAGCACCACGCTGTAAGCAACGTTTTCAGACAGTGTTTCCAAAGTCATCGGAGAGCCAAGACCCAACATTTTCCTTATTATCTCAAGTTTCGGCTTTAAATACTTAAAGGGATTCATTCTCAAATAGCTACTCCTTGAGTTAAGTATTGCAAATCCAACAACGAGCAAGTATATCTCTGAAAGATCCGATGCCAACGCCGCGCCGGCAACTCCCATGTGAAGGGCGTATATGAAAATTGGATCTAATATCATGTTGATAACAGCTGAAATGCCCTGAACCCAAAAGAGTTTATAAGTGTCTCCCGTGGCTCGAAAAGTTGTGAGAAGTGTGTAGCCAGAAAACGAAAAAGGCATAACCCATGATCTCCATTTTAGGTACATCTCACCTTCTCGCAAAACTTCTCCGTTTGCTCCAACCAAAGTGAGAAGTTTTCCCATGAAGAGGTAAACTATCGCTAAAAACAGCAGCGCTAAAACGCTTTTCGCCAGTATCGTTTGGCCAACTACCCACTTTACGCCTTCGTAATCTTTTTCGCCGTACCTCCTTGATATCAACACCACGGAGGCGGTACCAAAGAGATCGTTGAAAATGGAACCGTACCAAAAGACGGCCATGGCCAGTGTAACGCCGGCAATGGCAACGGAACTTATGTGCCCTACCCAAAAGGCATCCACAAGGTCGTACAACGAGGCAAGAAAAGACGCCCCCATCGAAGGAATTGCGAGTCTTAATATCGAAGCCGAAATGGAAGAAGAGGTGTAATCAAAGCGTTTTTTCTCACACATCTCCGTTTTTGATCATATTTTTTGCCCTCTTTACATCATTTGAAATAGCGTCTTTCAAAGACGAAATGGAGGGATATTTCTTCTCCTCACGCAAAAAATCGATAAGTTCCAAACGCAGATGTTTCCCGTTAAGATCTAAGTTTTTATCTATGAAGTAAACTTCGTATGAGACATCTTTTTTGTTTCCATCTATTGTAGGTCTCTTTCCAATATTAAGGAGGCCATATATCATTTCACCATTTATTTCTGACTTTACAAGGTAAACTCCATATTTTGGCACTATCAGCATTGGAGAGGGCCTTTTTAAATTTGCGGTTGGAAAGCCAAGTTTAGATCCTATACCTCTTTCTCTAAAAACCGTTCCTCTTATGCAAAAATATCTCCCCAAATACGAAGAAGCCCTTCGCGGTCTTCCCATTTTCAATTCATATCTTATCAAGCTACTGCTTACTCTGTTTCCATCTTTCACTATTTTAGGTATCACGTCCACATTGAAATTCAATTTATCTGACAAGTTTTCCAGCATTTTGGTGTCTCCAAGAGCGCCTTTGCCAAATCTGAAATCATGTCCAACATGGATGCTTTTCACACCAAAATCTTCAATTAAACTCTTTATGAAGGAGTAAGCGTCAACGTTCATGAGTTCGTGGAGATCTTTTACCATTGTCTCTTCTATTCCCAGCTT
Organism: Mesoaciditoga sp.; assembly: GCF_054006115.1. Classification (NCBI taxonomy): domain Bacteria; kingdom Thermotogati; phylum Thermotogota; class Thermotogae; order Mesoaciditogales; family Mesoaciditogaceae; genus Mesoaciditoga; species Mesoaciditoga sp. The sequence continues at coordinate 9,804 of NZ_JBPNHS010000013.1, forward strand.
TTTTAGCAATTCGGTCCTTTCATCTGTGGTGGTTAAGAGACCATCGAATTTTTCAGGATGACTCATGGCCTTATACGGAATGGCAAAAATCATAGCAGTTGAAACGAGATTATGTTTTTTCGCACACTCAACGGTCTTTTTCGCTATGTAAGAATGGCCAACGTGTACGCCATCGAAAACTCCTATGGTTATGCTTCTCAATTGAACACCTTCTTTGGTCGCAGAATCGCTTCGTCTTTTTCTTGCCTTTTCAGCGTTGAAATAAAGGAAGACCTTCTTTCGGTAATAGAAAGCGCCAAAAGTTTTCCATTTTCATCCACTACTCTTACGAGTTCTCCTTTTTCAAAATTTTCAAAGTCTTTTAATTCTCCAACTTTTACTTTTTGACCGTCTAACACTTTTTTCACAGCATCGGAAAGGACGACGACCTTTTTGAAGAACTTTTCCGTGATCTCTTCTAAAGAAAGCACCACATCTTCTTTTAACTCTTTAATATCGTAAACGTTTATTGCCCCTTCGAGTGAAAAAGGACCTATTGAAGTTCTTTTAAGCTCTTGGGCCATCGCTCCACACCCGATTTTCATTCCGATATCCCTGCACAACGCCCTTATATACGTTCCTTCAGAGACGTCTGCCGAAAAGTAAACGTACGGAAGTTCTATCTTTTCAACGTTCAAAGAGTGGATCTTAACCAATTTTGGAGGCATCGTTATGACTTTGCCCTGCCTTGCCAATTCGTACAACTTCACACCTTTGTACTTTTTTGAAGAATACATTGGCGGAACCTGATAATATTCCCCAACAAACGATTTCATAACTTCAATGATTTTTTCCGCATCGACATTTACGGCGTGTTCTTCCACCACTTTACCTTCTCTATCAAAGGTGTCGGTAACAACGCCTAATTTCATAACGACTTCATAAGTCTTTTTTTGGTGGAGCAAATACTCTAACAGTCTTGTCCCCTTTCCAATTCCAACTAGCAAGAGACCTTCCGCAAAAGGATCCAGCGTGCCAGCGTGGCCTACTCTCTTCATAGAAGTTAGTTTTCTCACCCGGTTTACAACATCATGCGACGTTGGACCGGATGGCTTATTTACTTTTATTATTCCGCTCTTCATCATATTTTTTTATCTTCTTGAATATTTTCTCCAATTCAAAAGCGCCTTCTATACCCCTATCGTTTATCAAAGTTAATTCAGGCGCTTTAAAAGTTCTTATGTTCTTTGCAACGTTGGTTTTCAAGTATCCTTTTGCCCTTTCAATAACTTCAAAAATCCCTTCCCTTTTTTCTTCATTTTTTTCAAAAACGCTTATGTAAACCTTGGCATATCTCAAATCTTTTGAAAGCTCTACTCGCGTAACGGAAACTAACCCCTCTAACCGTGGATCTTTCATATTTCTAATGGCTTCAGAGATCACGCGTTTCATCTCCGCCTCCATCATTTCTCTTCTGTACATTCCCATCGCTCACAACTCCTCTTTAAACTCATTCGGCCTCCGAATTATATCATAATAAATGAACGGTTCTCAGTAACACACACTCGCGGTTTACCGATACCGTTCAGCTATTTACAAATTCATACGAATTAAAGTGAATTTTGCGAAAGCAAAAAGTAAGAAAATTTATCAGGAAAAGCTTTTATCGTAGAAATCTATAAATTCGTCTATACGCTTTTTAAGTTCTTTTAACTGTTTTACGTAGTTTTGAAGATAATCTTCACCTAAAGCCGTTATTTTGTAGACCCTTCTTGCAGCCCCTTTACTTTGAGTGTGCCATGTGGAAATCACCAATCCTTCGTCTTCCATTTGACGCAGGAGCCTGTAAAGGGTTCCCATCTGGCCTATCCCAGAAAAGTTTACATCAAAATCTTGCATAGAATGCGTTAGATCATACCCATGTGATGGATTTTTAGAAAGGAGAAGCAACACGTATCCTTTCAGCCATTTTCCGGAACCTAAGGCTCTTCCCATTCCCTGTCTTCTTCTACGCATTATCACTTATCTCCTTGATCAAAGGAAGATGTATCTTGAATTCAGTTCCTTTCCCTTCTTCGCTTGAAACTTCTATTCTTCCATTGTGTTTATCCACTATCATTTTAACAATGGAAAGACCTAAACCTGTTCCTCCTACCTTCCTTGATCTGGCTTTGTCTACTCTATAGAATCTATCAAACAACCTTGGAATGGCTTTTTCTGGAATACCAGGACCCGTGTCTTTAATACTAAGAGTACACTCCCCATCATCTACCTCACAGGAAAGGTGAACATGTTTTTCACCTTTTTCCTTTTGAGAGGTGTATTTTATGGCGTTATCCGTAAGATTTAAAACGGCTTGAACTAACCTGTCGAAATCGCCATTCACCGTGGCTTCCGTATCGCACGAAATGCTTACGTTCACGCCCAAACTTTCTGATAATGGTTTTACAATTCTTGAAACGTACCTTACGACCTCCGCTATACTTGTTTCTTCAAAGTTGAAAGTGGTCTTGTTTTCCTCCATTTTCTGAAGATCCAGGAGATCACTTATGAGTCTGCTCATTCTCGCTGATTCTGCTTCTATTATGCTGAGAAAATGACGCGTCATTTCCACATCGCTGAAATCATCGTTTAAAAGTGTTTCGGCGTAACCATGAATAGACGTTAAAGGTGTCTTCAATTCGTGCGAGACGTTAGATATAAACTCACGCCTCATCGCATCCAGTTCTCTTTCTTTGGTAACGTCTTTCATCAATATTATAAGAACTTCCTCGTCTTCTGAAAGGGTAACGGTAATGGCATCACACTTCACGTATCGCTTTTGGGGATAGAGAATGGTTATTTCTTCTGAATCCCTGCTGAAAGATTTCAAATTCTTATCGGCAAAATCCAACAAATCGTAATTGTCAATCAATTCAACGAGTTTTTTTCCTTCTGTTTCTTCATTTATGCCAAAAATCTCCCGCGCCGCTGAATTGTCCATCAAAACTTTTCCCGAGCGATCTAATATGATTATTCCATCATTTATGTTTTGAATAATGGCTCTCATGTTTTCCCGACTGCGAATCGCTTCTTCATACTTGCTGACGAGATCGTGCTTCATGCTCTTCAAGACATCCAAAATTTTTATTATAGGTATCTCCTCGCCAGCAATGGTGTAAGAAATATCCTTAAAAATCGCCTTAACTTGCTTTAATCTCCAGTAAAAAACGCTCGCCAGTACAAATCCTACTGCGCTCACACAAGATAAGGCGATTATCAAAAAAGTCAGAGAGCTCACTCCTCACTGCCCGGATCTTTAAATTTATAACCCTTTCCTCTAACGGTTATTATGTACTTTGGATTTGAAGGATCTTCTTCAATTTTCGTTCTGAGTCTGCGTATGTGAACGTCAACGGTTCTGGTATCACCGTAGTAATCGTATCCCCATAGAGTATCCAAGAGCACGTCTCTGCTGAAAACTTTTCCTTTGTTTTCTGCTAGGAATCTTAAGAGATCGAATTCCAAAGGCGTGAGATTAACCATTTCTCCTCTTACCTTAACTTCGTATTTTTCCAAATCGATGTCCAAATCTTTAGCCGTGATCTTCTTGGGTTTTTCTTCACTCTTTTTCAGAGTCTGATCTGTTCTTCTGAAAATAGCTTTTATCCTTGCAAGAAGTTCTCTAACACTGAACGGCTTCGTTATGTAATCATCAGCACCAAGTTCAAGCCCGAGCACTCTGTCGAACTCTTCTCCTTTCGCCGTTAAGAAGATAACAGGTTTATCCCTATTTTTCTCCCCACTTCTCAGAGTTCTCACAAGTTCGAATCCGTCCATTCCAGGAAGCATGACGTCTATTATGAAAAGGTCTATATCACTTTCATTTATCATTTCAAGGGCCTTTTCAGCGTCATAAGCTTTCAGCACGTCGTAACCTTCCTTTTTCAAATTGTAGCTGACAAGTTCCACTATCGAAGGTTCATCATCAACAACCAATATTCTTTTTTTTGCCATTTTGTTCCCTCCTTGTTTCGGTTATTTTTTACCTTGAACGTCTATCTCATTGTTCAAACTATTTAATTTCAAACACAACCCCTTTTGAAGCGTGAAAAAAGTATCGTTCACGGCGTTAACATACCTCCACTCCTCAACATCAGATTCCCAGTTTCTCTCCACCTCCTTCAAAATATCGGCTGGTTTTTCCGACTCCACAAGAATAAAAGATAAATCCTTTGTGGCTGTGGAAACCACCCATTGATACCTTGAAAGACGCACACTTTCGAATTTGTAACGCACTCTTAGTTTTCTAAAATTACTCTCTAAATAACGTTTTTTCTCTTTTAACTCTTTAATTGACAACATTTGAAATGATTCAAAAGGTGTCCATGGCTTAGGTATGAATGGGTTAAGACTTATGTACGGAGTTATTCCATTTCTTTTCACTTCTTTTACTATTTCAATTATACCATTCAAATCTTCTTCTTTTTCCGTTGGTAAACCATACATAAAATAAAGTTTTACGCGCTTAAGACCACCACTTTTGACATATCTTATGGCTCTTGCAATATCATCATCTGAAATATTTTTGTAGATCACATCTCTCATTCTCTGTGTGCCCGCTTCTGGAGCTAACGTGATCTCTTTGTCACCGAGCGCTAAAAGAGTTTCTATCAAATGTGGTGTCAATGAGTCTAAGCGCAAAGATGAAACGCTCAAACTCTTAATTCTCTCTTTTAACCACTCTAAAAGTTCGTCTAAGAAAGGATAATCGGAAACGGTCGCGGCTACAAGGCCTACATTTTTGGTGTATTTCAAAGCTTTTTCCAGGCGCTTCTTTACTTCTTTCAAGCTCATAAATCTTGCCGGCCTGTAAACATACCCCGCCACACAAAATCTGCATCCGCGCGTACAACCTCTTTCAATTTCCAAAAGGTATCTTTTCCCAAAAGCCCCTTGCTTTGACAAAATAGAAGATTCCGCTAAAGAATGGTCTAAATTTTTGAGTCTAACCACTTCTACATTTTTTTTGTCGCTCACAGACGGAAGTGAAAGGCATTCAAAAGCGTTTAATTTTTCTAGTAAATGTTGTCCGCGAAAGCCTTCTTGCCAAAGTTCTCTCAATTTATCAAAAAAAGCTTCACATCCTTCAAGCTCTCCATGAAATATCACATCTGCGACTGACCAAAAAACATTTGGATTAAAAAAAGTCAAAGCTCCGCCAATTATGACTAAAGGGGTTTCATTCCTTTTTTTCAAAGACATTTGAATACCGCTGGCTTTCAAAATACTTAAAACGTTCAAAACGTCGAACTCAAAAGAAATCGAAAAGGCTACGATGTCAAAATCATTCAACCGACGTCCACTTTCAATCGCCCTCATTTCTTTTGAATAAAAAAATCTTTCACAGTCGAACCCTTTTTTTTTCAAAAAAGCGTAAACGGCGTTGAAACCAAGATTCGAAACGGCTGATGCGTAATCGTTAGGGTAAACCAACGCAACAGATGGTTTCCGTCCACCGTGCTCCTTGACAAGTACTACCTCATCAATCGTTTTCTTTTGCTTTGTCGTTCTCTTCATTCACTTCTTCACTTTTTCCATTTCGTCCAAGTTCCCCTTTTAACAACGCATTTAACTCTTCTCCTTCTATTGTTTCCTTTTCGAGAAGCACTTTGGCAATATCGTCCATCTTATCTCTGTACTTCAGGAGAATTTCTTTTGCCTTGTCGTAACACTCTGAAACGATCTTTTTCACTTGAACGTCTATTTCGGAAGCGGTTTCTTCACTGTAATTTCTCATTCGTGATAGCTGTTTACCCAAGAAAACGTTTTCTTCTTCTTCTCCCCACGCTATCGGGCCAATCAAATCGCTCATACCGTATTTACATACCATATCTCGCGCTATTTTGGTTGCCCTTTCAATATCGTTGGAAGCTCCCGTTGTGATCTGGCCGAAAACTATTTCCTCTGCTGCCCTTCCACCGAGCAAACCAGTTATCTTGTCCAAGATTTCTTCCTTTGACATAAGATATTTATCCTGCAAAGGGAGTTGCAACGTAAATCCAAGAGCGTGCATTCCTCTGGGGACTATCGATATTTTATGAACTGGATCTGCGTTTGGAAGAATGGCTCCAACTATCGCGTGACCAATTTCGTGATACGCGACTATCTTTCTTTCTTCTTCGCTGACCACCTTAGACTTTCTTTCGGGTCCGGCTATAACTCTGTCTATTGCCTCTTCAAAATCTTCAAATTCTATTTGGCTTTTTCTCTTTTGTGCCGCCAACAGCGCCGCTTCGTTCACAAGGTTTTCGAGATCAGCTCCCACAAAGCAGGGGGTTTTTAGAGAAAGAATAACGGGATCTACGCGACTGTCTATAGGTTTACCGCGCATGTGAACACGTAGAATAGCTTCTCTTCCCTTTATGTCTGGAGGATCCACCAAAATTTTCTTGTCAAATCTACCTGGTCTGAGCAAAGCGCTGTCCAAAATATCTGGCCTATTCGTGGCAGCCATCACTATCACAGCCGTGTCTTTGTCAAAGCCATCCATTTCAACAAGAAGTTGGTTTAAAGTTTGTTCTCTTTCATCATGTCCACCACCTAAACCAGCGCCTCTCTGCCTTCCAACGGCATCTATTTCATCTATAAACACTATTGAAGGCGAATTTTGCTTTGCTTGGGAAAATAAATCTCTTACCCTTGCCGCTCCGACACCAACGAAAAGTTCAACGAAATCTGAACCGCTTATGTGATAAAAGGGAACGTTGGCTTCGCCGGCAACTGCGCGCGCGAGCAAGGTTTTTCCAGTGCCTGGAGGCCCTACAAGCAAAATACCTTTTGGCATTCTTGCGCCCAAGGTGTTAAAGCTTTGAGGATTCTTAAGGAATTCGACAACCGATCTCAGTTCTTCTTTTGCTTCTTCTACTCCTGCCACATCTCGGAATGTTACCCTTTTAGCGTTTGAATTGTAAATGCGAGCGGGACTTTTTGTGAAGGTAAAAGCCTGTGAACCTCCTCCTCCTCCCATTCTCTTCATCAATACCCACCACAACAAGAAGAAGAGAGCGAGCGGAATAAGAGTACCAAGCACATTTACCCACAGCGAAGAATTCCCCGCCGGCACCGATTTAACATTTATGCCTTTCTTCATCAAATCCTGTACAAAATTGCTACTTGTAAGCAGCCATGGAGCGTAAAGTTCATATTCACCAGTGGCGGTTATAACGTGGGTATCACCATTCCCGTTTATTATAACTTCCTTAACTGGTGTTGGTTGCTCGTTAACCATTGACCAAAACTTCGTGAAATCTATTTGAACAACAGGTGTTGGAGCCGTCCACATGGATCTTATTAGAAAGAATATCAAGATCAATATCAGTACATAAAGCGTTATAGATTTCCAATTTGGCCCGAGCGATCTGTAATTTTTAGGCATGTTTGAAAAAATTACCTCCTTCCTGACTGAGAAACAAAACCTTTTTCGTTTTAGGCGTTACTTTAAAATCTTCTGAAATTCCCACACCTATCATCCATATCATCTTTCCATCATTTTGAGAAACTACAGGATAACACTTTCTCAAAAAAATAGGTACCTTCTTATCCTTTAAAATAGAGTAACCATCTTTAAAATAACTCATTCCGAGCATACGCACACTTTCATCTTTTTTCAATTTTCTTAAAAACAGTGGAAAATTCACTTTATCCGCATCAACTACAGCCTCTTTAATTCCATCACCTACATAACCGTTGTACGTTCTTACTTCAGCCGTTATCGTTAAAGACAGCTCACTTAACGTGGTTTTAAAGCCTAATCTTAGCTCCGTTTCTTTCCATTCTTCAATGACGGGCTTTTTTCCTATCATGAGCGTATCATCGTATTTAAACGCAAAAAAATCATTCCCTAGATTCAACTCTCCGCTTCCATTTTTCTTTATTAGATCCACAAGTGACTTTATTTTAACAGATGAAATTGAAATTTCTCTTGTCCTAAAAACTTCTTTAATTGTCTCTTCCAGCAAAACGCGTTGAACGTCTAAATCTTTCAACTTAAAGAAAATTCTTTCTTTATCATCTACATACGCTTTTTCTAACAGTTTTTTAACCTCAATCAGCATAAAATCCTGGTACCCTTCAAGTATTCGTGTCACCCTACGCACTTTTTCTTCCACATCGGGGCAAAATCCAGACTTTATGAAGGGTATCAATTCATGTCTTATCTTATTTCTGACATACTTTGTATCTTCATTCGTTTTATCCTCAAAAAATCTAAGTCTTCTTATTGTAACATATTCTCTTATGCTTTCTTCATCTAAAAATAAAAAAGGCTTTATGTACTTTCCATTTACACTTCTCATACCGATAAGCCCGCCAACACCGCTACCTCTAAAAAGCCTTATAAAAAAATTTTCAGTTAAATCTGAAAGGTGATGGGCCGTGGCAATTTTGTTCGCTTTGAATCTCTCCATAGCTTCGTCAAAAAATTCATATCTGACTATCCTTGCAGCTTCTTCTAAAGAAAGAGACCTGTGTTTCTTTTGATAATCCGGAACATTTCTTTTTTGCGTGAAGCATTCCATTCCCAGTTCTTTCGCCATGGAACACACCGCCGGCTCTTCTATATAAGCTTCCGGTCTTATCATGTGGTTCAAATGTGCCACGAAGAATGTGGCTTTGAGCTCTGATCGAAGATTTGCAAGAGAGTACATCATCGCCACGGAATCCGCTCCGCCAGAGACTGCAAGCACGATTCTATCGCCAGAAGATATAATTTTTTCATTTCTTATGAGTTTTAAAAGTCTATATTCAAAATTATCAAGCTGCATCTTTTCACCCTTTGCAAACAAATCTCACAAAAACAAACCCAGAGTTAACTCTGGGTTTGTACTTGGAGCCAGCGAAGGGACTCGAACCCCCGACCTACTCATTACGAATGAGTTGCTCTACCGGCTGAGCTACGCTGGCAAATTGCTTTAGCTATTGAATTATACTATATCACACGTTATCAGTCAACTGTCATGGCAAAATTCTATCTATTTAAAATGAAAGTCTTGCCATTCGGCAAGACTTTCAAAACAAACTTACATCTTTTCTATTTCTATTGCGTAAAGTTCGTAAATGTCTTTGTACCTTACGGAAATTCCTACAACTTTGACATTTTTCCCATTAGACGGGACCCTTCCACTTGGGACGTAAATAAACGCCTTTGCCGTACCATCGCTGAGATAAAAACTCTTCTTTTTAGCGCTTACAACTTTTCCACTTACCTGCACAAGCATTTCAGGGTACTTTGAAAGTTCGGAAGCCTTTATCTTTAGTGGCAAGAGAGAATTAACATGCCCAATTACCTTTAAATTCAGGAGATCTATTTCGAAAGAATTATTATAGGATGTAAATGTACCTTTAATTTGAACAACATCTCCTGGCTTTACATTACCGTGCTTCCCATAAATTCTCATTCCATAACCATTTGAATATATGTAAGCATTGGAAGCACTTACCACAGCGCTTACAATTCCAGTAGAAGTTATAGTTTGAGAGTAATACAGCTGAGGATCTTTTCTTAGTCCTTCAATCGATGGGTTGCTTTTTACAGAATTTTTCTTCAAAATGGGTACGTACTCGTTTGCCGTGTAAAAAGCAGTTGGTACAAGCACAACATTTCCATTTACATTCATAACAATTCCTTCAACGTAAACCTCCGTACCACTGGGAACATTCGGGAATGAAGTTCCAAATGAAACTAGCGCCACACTTTCCTTTCCGTTTTCCAAATACGCCCCGTTTTCGCCAAGCCTGAAAATACCCTTCGTTTTAACAACTAAAGCGTTGTATCCTTTAAGATTTGCAATTTCTACATCATACGGTTGAGGCAGTAACGCGTGTGAAACAACTTGTAAAGGAGAAACGACAGATATTTCAAGTTGCCCTTTGTAGGTGTCAACAGATCCGACAATCCTTACTGTATCACCACGTTTTAACGCTGTGTTTTCGGAAACGTGACCCATCCAGAGCATTATTCCGGCAATTTTATTTCCGCTAGGATAAGAAACAAAGATATTCTTTCCAAAAACAGCTTCAACTGTTCCAAGAGTTCTTACCAGTTTATTCATATATGTGTAAGGGGAAGCAACTATTCGTGGAAGCAAAGCTGTTTCAACTTTCATGCTTTTAGAAGAAAGTGGAATTGAGTTATTCCACAATTCATCAAATCTATTTTCTGCCTTAGAGATTAGAGCGTTATTTGAAAGAAAGATACCAACCTCCCTATTCTTGAAAAGAGATGTGTACGAAACGTTTTCAGAACCTATGAAAAGGTAGTTATCGTCCGAAATAATCATTTTTGCGTGAATATACAAAGATTTTGACAATTTAACATTCACGCCTTCTTTTTGCAATTGAGAGAGCGCGTACATGCCTGAGGCGTATTTCGCGCTTGAATACGGTTCAACAAGCTGAACTTTCACTCCGCGTTGTGCAGCGGCTTTTAAAGCGTCAGAAATCACACCTTCAGGAACTTCTTCTTCGCATATTTTCAACACATGCTTGGTATTTTTTATAAGCCATTCAAAATCAGACGCACTATTTGGACTCAAAACGAGATATTCTCTTGGGACAGATCCGGCGGGAATATTATTCCAGTCCGCGTTGAAGACATCATCAAGCGCTTTAACGATCGTCGCATCTTTTGTGAGCACGTTAACTTCAAAATTTTGTGCAATACCATTGTATGTAAGATTAGAAGTACCCATGATCGCTTTAGAATCGTCTGCTATTAAAAACTTCGAGTGATCGTATGAAAATCTTGCAGGAGCCCATCTAACTTTCGCTCCCATAGACTCAAGCTTTTCGTAAGCGTAATCTGCTTGCGCCTGCATGTTATAAGGATGATGAGTTAATATTACCTGTACGTTTACTCCCCTCTCAACGGCCCTATCAACAGCGTTGAAAATGTCTCGAGCAGTCATAACGTAAACTTCGATTTTCAAAGAGCTTTTTGCATTGTTGATGAGATTCAAGAAAGGAGCTTCTCCAGCATCAGGCTCAAAGAAAATGGTAGTTAAATTAGTTGTACTTTTAACTACCGGTTGGGCAAAAATAACTCCAACCAAAACGGCAAGTATGCCCAATACCATTAAACCTTTTCTCACTTTTTTCACCCCCAATAATTTGAAATAGTATTCTATTTTATCACTTAATTTTTTGAGATCAAGAGCATTACAAAAATACCACTTGACATATAACCAATAGTTTGATATCATAAGTAGTGTTGCCGAGGTGGCGGAATTGGCAGACGCAACGGACTTAAAATCCGTTGAGGGTATTCCCTCGTGTCGGTTCGAGTCCGATCCTCGGCACCAATAAAAGTCGGTGCGGGGTGGAGCAGTCTGGTAGCTCGTTGGGCTCATAACCCAAAGGTCGGTGGTTCAAATCCACCCCCCGCTACCAGATTTTTTTGTTATGGGACATTTTTAACTTTGGCGGCGTAGCTCAGTTGGCTAGAGCATACGGTTCATACCCGTAGTGTCCTGGGTTCGACTCCCAGCGCCGCCACCATTTTGCAGCTTACTTATATTTATGGCACAAAGTAGCTCTCTCATTTGTAGGGAGTTTTTTCTTACTTACATCCACGTTTTCACTAAATCCCATTCGATTTTATATAATGCGTGCTTATGTATGATATTAGTTACTCACGTTGTGCGTGAGTGTTAAGTAATTAACCTCACGTCAACAAATCCAGAAAGCAAGCCACTACTCAGCATTAAGTACGCTTCTTTTGATTCGTTGGTCATTGAAATCATGTACGAAATGGCTAAATAGATTAGTTTTTTCATTCCTTCTTCACTTCTTATTGCCAACAATCTCATTATCACTTTAAATACCAAATACGCCACACTTACAATGATCATCCAATGTTCTTGATCTTTACTTTCTCAAGGTACAATCTCCAAGATTGAATCTTTGCTTTGCACTCTTGAAAAATACTTCTATCTTCCATCTGCTCATGTAGTTCTTGACAATTTCTTCCCCGCTCATTTTCAAATCTGTGGATACAAGTGTTATCCTTTTTGAATTCATTTCATACTCAAATTATGCAAGTCGAGTTAAAGAGATAAATATTGGATAACAAGGTCATTGAAAAAGGCATGAAATCCTCCTATAATCGTTGTGAACAAACAAACTCAAAGGAGTGATTCCATGCCCACAACAAATATACCACAAATTCTTTCTTCTATCCTAAAGCCAAATATGTTTTCAAGAAAAGACCAACGTCTCAGAATTATGGCTTATACTCTTGG
>NZ_JBPNHS010000014.1:0-22294 GCF_054006115.1 Mesoaciditoga sp.
TCAAATGGTGGTATGTAAAGCTTATCACCCTTCATATCGTAAATGGGCACGTAATTTCCCGGTTGTTTATCATATGCGTAAGAATCAGCTGATACTACCATGTTGCTATATTTAGTAGCGTCTATTACGTAGAAAGGCTGATCGTTGAATGTTGCGGTAGCAGGAAGCACTTCCCACGTATCCGTCGTTGGATCTATTGCCATTCTCCTTCTTACATAAAGACCCGTGGTAGGATCTTTCACGTATTTGTAGAATTTAATGTAAATTTGTGAAAGCAATTTTCCTTGGTCAGATGTCCAACTTAAAAGCGCTTCTCTTCCTTGTGGATGTGAGCCTATTCCATAAAATCCACCTTCTGTTCTATCTGATACCGCAACGTAAAGGTTTGGTCCAGCTGTTAAAACTTGGAATTTGTATTGTGCTGCTGGAACTAAAGAATTCTTTATTTTTACTTCAAAGGTGTAATTACCATCTTTTAATTTTGTAAGTGTTGTGCTTGGGGTTGCAGTTTCTATCCAATTTTTACCGTCCATTGAGTATAAGTAGCTATAGTTTTTACCGTCCAATGACTCCCATTTAACGTTAACTGTACTCGTTCCATAAAGTGTGGTCGTTGTCAATATTTTAATGCTTGTTACGTTAAATCGTGTAGTAGCAATACCTTCTTTTCCCGTTGTTTTATCCTTTCCAACCACCTTTGCTGTGTAGATACCTGGCTGTGATAGACTCGTTGAAAATTCTGTAAGCGATGAATTATTGAGTAAAGTAATTGGCGTTGAATTTGCTTTTGTAATTGTTAGTGTGTACCTCACATTTTTTGAAGTACTTGTCCATTTAAAAGTTATGGGTTGATTAACAGAATAAGCTGTCACATTTACTGTCGTAGGTGCAGTAAAGCGCACGCTTGGAGCTGGCAGTAAGAAACACCCGCTTAGTGCCAGCGCAACTATGAATGCGGATACAACGACTAGCAATAACTTGCCTCTTGCTTTCAAGGTTTCCATCCCCTTTCTAATTTTGAAATACCTCCCAAATTATACATCTTCTTAACATTACTGTCAATAGCTTAACTAAAGAAAAAACAAAAGAAAAATATAAGTTAAGGTTCTACTTCTTTGTGCTCAATTCATGCGACTCAAATCCTAAATTAAAGGACTTTCCATTTAAATTAGCACAAAAGACGTTTGCGCTTTTTATGGTAAAATAAAGTTTGGATTGTGGACGAGAGTGGTGTGAAAAGTGGATAATCTTTATTTAAAGTACAGACCAAAAACTTTTTCTCAGATAGTTGGTCAGCCGCATATAGTTAAGCTTTTCGAAAACGCGTTAAAAAAAGAGAAAGTGTCTCACTCTTACCTTTTTGCCGGGCCACGTGGCACGGGTAAAACTTCTACCGCGCGTATTCTTGCAAAAGCACTGAACTGTGAACATCTTGTGAATGGATACGAACCGTGCAACGAATGCAAGTCGTGTGTTGCAATAGATAGCGGAAGATCCATGGACGTAATTGAAATGGACGCCGCTTCCAACCGTGGAATAGATGAGATAAGAGGCATTCGCGATAAGGTGAGTTATCTTCCAGCAGAATCCAAATACAAAGTGTACATCATAGATGAAGTTCACATGCTAACAAAAGAAGCTTTTAACGCCCTTTTAAAAACACTTGAGGAACCACCAGAACACACATTTTTTATTCTCGCAACAACTGAAATGCAAAAGGTACCCGAAACCATCCTTTCAAGGTGCCAGATAGTTGAATTTCATAGAATATCCAATACGGTGATAGAAAAAAGGTTGAAAGAAATTTGTAAAAAAGAAGGTATAAAGTACCAAGATGAAGCGATAAAACACATAGCCAGAAGGGCAAATGGAGGAATGAGAGATGCCATAAGTCTGTTAGAAGAAGCTTCAAGATTTTCTTCGTTAAATATTACTCTTGAAGACGTTCTTCAAGTACTTGGTGAAGCGCCGGAAGAAGAAGTTGAAAAATACGTATCTGCGTTGCTTAATGGAAATACCGATGTGTTGGTAAGTGTTATAGAAAACATAGAAAAACAAGGAACGGACGTTGAAAGCTTTTTGAACCAGACGTTAGATTTTGTGAGCGAAAGAGTGCTCGAAAATGAAATGGCAGAAATTGGCAAGTTCATTTCGGATCTTTTGTATAGATTGAGGTTTGAAGAAAGAAGCCTGGATATCTTTAAAATACTGAGCATTTTTGAATCCTTAAAACATTCAAATGTTGACAATAGCAGAGAAGGCGGCGATGGAAAAGAAAAGGTAGAAAACGCAAAAAAAATTGAAAAAAAATCATCGACTCCTAAAAGTGATACGGAAAAATTCTTAGAATGGTACGCAAAAGATGGAAATATATCGATTTTTGCGTGCCTAGCAAAGGCAGAGATAAAAGACTTCGCAGATAGGTTGCTTATAATCTCAGATACTCCACTTTGTCATGAGGTTCTAAAATCCAATTGTGGTGATATGGAAAATGAATTTGAAAAACTGACATCAAGAAAGGTAAAAATTCTTATTGCTTATTCAGCGATACCGTTAAGTGAAATAGAGTTAAAAACAAGAGAAGCAATTGTAAAAGCTTTAAGTATATTTGGAGGAAAAGTCCTACCGGAAGGAGGAGAAGAAATTGTCTAACAAGTTCAAAGGCTTTGGCGGAATGAGCATGTCAAAGCTTTTAAAGCAGGCTCAAGAAATGCAAAAGAAAGCTGCCGAAGTTCAAGAAAATCTAAAAAACATAGAAATAGAAGTATCGGTTGGAGGTGAAGCCATAAAAGTAAAGGGAAACTGCGATTATGAAGTAAAAGATATAGAGATAAAACCAGAGGTACTCGAAGACAAGGAGATGCTTAAAGACCTTCTTGTAAGCGCTTTCAACGAGTACACTTTCAGGGTGAAGGAGCGAGCAGACGCGGAAATGAAAGCCATAACAGGAGGAATGAATTTACCCAATTTTTAACAAAAACTTGAAAAAACAAGGAGGTAGAAAGCATGTCAAATGTAAAAGTAGGTATTAACGGTTTTGGAAGAATAGGAAGGCAAGTTCTCAGGATCATTTTGGAACAGAAGAGGGACATAAACGTAGTAGCGGTAAATGATATCACTGACACCAAGACACTGGCGCATCTCTTCAAATACGATTCGGTGCACGGAACTTTCAAGGGAAGCGTGGATTACACGGAAAATTCCATCATAATCGATGGAAAAGAGATAAAAGTCTTTGCGGAAAAAGACCCTTCAAAGCTCCCATGGAAAGAACTGGGAGTTGAACTGGTGGTAGAATCTACAGGCCGCTTCAGAAAAAGGGAACAAGCTTCTATGCATTTAACCGCCGGCGCAAAGAAAGTCATAATAAGTGCGCCAGCCGAAGGAGCAGATAGCACCATTAACCCGCATGTTAACGATGAGATGCTTAAGAAAGAACACACCATAATATCCACGGGCTCATGTACAACGAATTCCCTTTCTCCGCTTGTCAAAGTTCTTAACGACAATTTTGGAATAGTAAAAGGCTTCATGACAACCATTCATGGGTACACAAACGATCAGAGAATTCTGGACCTTCCCCATAAAGATCTCAGACGTGCAAGAGCTGCCGCTATAAACATAATTCCTACAACAACAGGAGCGGCCAAAGCAATTGGACTTGTTGTGCCAGAAGTGGATGGAAAATTGGACGGAGGCGCTATGCGTGTTCCAGTACCCGCCGGTTCTATAACGGATTTGAAAGTTATAGTTGAAAGAGATGTAACCGTTGAAGAAGTCAACGCCGCCTTTAAGAAAGCCGCCGAAGGTCCAATGGGAAAGGCTTTGCTTTACTGCGAAGATCCAGTGGTTTCCACCGATATTCTTGGAGAGACCCATTCGAGTATCTTCGATTCGCTTCTTACAAGGGTAAAAGGAAATCTTGTCAACGTTTTTGCTTGGTACGATAACGAATACGGATACACAAACAGAGCCGTTGATCTCATTGAAATGGTTCAAAATATGATGTAAGGATGTGAGCCACATGAAAAAGCTCACGATCAAGGAAGTTGAATTAAAAGACAAACGCGTCCTGATGAGAGTTGATTTCAACGTTCCTATGAGCGAAGGAAAGATAACAGATGACACTCGAATTCAGGCAGCGCTACCGACTATAAAACACGCCCTTGATCAAGGTGCCAAGGTGATACTTATGTCTCACCTTGGCCGACCTAAGGGTGAACCAAATCCCAAATACTCTCTTGAACCCGTGGCAAAAAGGTTAGGAGAACTTTTGGGAAAGGAAGTTATTTTCTGTAAAAAAACCATAGGTGAAGAAGCGGAAAAGCTTTCTGAAAACCTCAAAATTGGTGATGTGGTGCTTCTTGAAAACACCAGATTTTTCGCTGGTGAAGAGAAAAACGATCCAGATTTTGCAAAATCTTTGGCAAAACTTGGAGATATTCACGTTAACGATGCGTTTGGCACAGCCCATCGTGCGCACGCGTCAAACGTCGGAGTGGCGAGGTTCCTTCCATCAGTAGCCGGCTTTTTGATGGAGAAAGAGATAGACATGTTATCTAAAGTAACCTTTTCTCCAGAAAAACCATATGTTGTCATACTTGGAGGAGCAAAAGTATCTGACAAAATAGGCGTCATAGAAAATCTTTTAAGCAAGGCTGATAAGCTTCTCATCGGTGGCGCGATGATGTTCACGTTTTTAAAAGCACAAGGCCATGAAATAGGCTCATCTAGATATGAAGAAGACAAAATAGATCTTGCTAAAGATATTTTGAAAAAAGCCTCAGAAGCCGGTGTAGAAATCGTTTTGCCAGTTGATGCGGTGTGTGCCCAAGAATTGAAGGCTGGCGTTGAAAAGAAAACGTTTACCATAGCAGAAGGGATTCCATCAGGATGGATGGGGCTTGATATAGGTCCTAAGAGTGTGGAGCTTTTCAAGAAAAATCTTTCTGAAGCGAAGACCGTTGTTTGGAACGGCCCAATGGGCGTTTTCGAAATAGACGACTTTGCCAACGGTACTAAAGCCGTTGCGCAAACGCTTGCAAGCATGAAAGACGCTTTAACCGTTATTGGTGGCGGAGACAGTGCGGCAGCTGTGAAAAAGTTTGGGCTTGAAAACGAAGTTTCACACGTTTCCACGGGTGGAGGAGCCTCCCTTGAATTTCTGGAAGGAAAGGAACTCCCAGGGATTGCCTCCATACTTGATTCGAAAAAAAAACGCCCTTTAATAGTCGCGGGCAATTGGAAAATGAACAAAACCCCATCTGAAGCGAGGAGTTTTTCGCGAGAATTGTTGAAGGCGCTTGATATGAATTCAAACGCAAAAGTGTGGGTATTTCCTCCTTACGTCTCATTACCAACCGTCAAGGAAATATTCACAGGAAGCGATGTCGTTGTTGGCGCTCAAAACGTTCACTCAAAACTCTCAGGCGCTTTTACCGGTGAAATAAGTGTTCCCATGCTTAAAGACATGGAAATAACCCATATTCTCATAGGGCATTCAGAAAGACGTCATATTTTTGGTGAAACCGATGATTTCCTCAACGAAAAGGTGAAAACTGCTTTGGAAAATGATATGTCAGTCGTGCTTTGCGTTGGAGAAACTTTAGAAGAAAGAAAAGCAGGAAAAACCTTTGAAGTGTTGAAGGAGCAGTTAACCAAGGATTTGAAAGACGTGAAAGTGAACGATGTTTCAAAGTTGACAATAGCTTACGAGCCAGTGTGGGCTATAGGTACGGGTGTAGTGGCAAAGCCATACCAAGCACAAGAAGCAATTGCTTATGTGAGAAATGTCCTGGCTGAAATATTTACGGAAGAAATTGCTTCTAAAATTTCTATTTTGTACGGCGGAAGTGTAAAAGTTAACAATTGCCAAGAACTTTTCCTCTTACCGGATGCGGATGGTGGATTGATTGGGGGAGCCTCGTTAAAAGTCGAGGATTTCTCTTCCATTCATCGTATAGCTACGAAGTTTTGTTAAAATTCAAAATAAAGCCAGCTTCAGCTGGCTTTATTCTTAGAATTTCTTAAAGGCTATAGAGGTAGCAATTAAGTTTTACTATAGGACAGCTCACATTGTTCATCAATAAAGCATTTCAAAAAGGAATTAAATCTCACCCTCGAAGTATTTGTCAGAACATATGAGATCTCCAGCGGGGAAATTCAAAATATGAGGTTGAGGGGCACAGAACATGCCGAAAAAATGAAGCACTCATGGACGAGTGTGTGAGCGTGCCTTATATTTTAAATCGTAAGATGGAAAAAAGAGCGAATCCGTTCTGACAGAACTTCGAAAAAATTGCCTTGACCGTTTGGAAAGCTGGTTTTAAATCAAAAAGGATTGTATTCCAATGCGTTGCTTACATGTTCTTATGGAGAATTTTTAATGTTCACGCACAACATGAATTAAAAACAGGATGAATATTTAAAGCCCGGCGCTACAGCCGGGCTTTTCATTTTCAGTTTGACGACACGAAATCAGTCTGATGCTCTCACGTTGGAAGCTTGTTTTCCTTTTGGACCTTCCGTGATATCGAATTCGACTTTCTGATTCTCTTCGAGAGTTTTGAAGCCATCCATCGCTATCGCAGAGTAGTGAACGAATATATCGTTCCCATCTTCCATTGTGATAAATCCATAGCCTTTCTTTGGGTCAAACCACTTAACAGTACCTTTCATGCAAATTGCCTCCTTAAAATTCCTATGGCCTTTTCGGTCACAGCTACATCATATCACTTATTAAGAAAGATGTCAAGCTTTTTTGGAATTTATTTTTCAAATACTTTAACCGTTTTTTTAAGGGCGTAGATTCTCTATACTGCGGCGAACATTACGAAGATGATTTTGTTCGTTTTTTCTTCTAATACCGAAGAATTTGCCGGAAAATTCGACACTTCAAATACAAGCGGGGGCAGACTTTTCAATTCAATTCGAGTTGCGTAGTTTGAGAACGTAGATGTTTTAAATCTTTGATGATATAATTTGTAAAGAGAAGGGAGTGTGTAAAGTGAAAGCTTTTTCAGTTTTTTTGGTGTTGGCTGGAATATTGCTATTTCTATCTCTTTTTGGGTTCGTTAACATGACTTTTGGTTTTGTGATGGAGATTCTATTCGCTACGCTTTTTGGCGTAGAAGGAATCAGAGAATTGATAAGCAAAAACCTTGTGGGAATAGGAGGACTGTTATTTTCGGCTTACATTCTAGTGAGAGCATTCGATCTTTTTAGCTTTTCTTCCACTTCTAAAGCCCAAATCTTCATGGCTTTCATAGCATCCTATCTTATCGGTATAGGAATTCAAATGCTATTTAAGAAGAGCGTAAAAGTGAAATTTTGGGAAAATCAGAGGTGATAAAAATGAAAAAATTTTTTCTTGGGGCGTTTATCCTAAGCGTCGTTCTTCTTTCGCCAATTCTGGCTTCTTCACAATTCAAAGCCATAGGAAGTGGCAAAACGGCTGCGGATTTTGGAGCCAAAACCGTCTTGATCGTTCATTACCATCGTTATGATAATAATTATTCCGGCTGGAATTTATGGATATGGCCTCATAAGCCTGTGAGCATACCGGGAGCAGCTTATCAATTTACGGGAAAAGACGCTTACGGAGAATACGCAATAATAAAATTTTCCCAAAAATACACTTCACTAGGATTTATTGTGAGATTAGATGATTGGAAAGCGAAAGACGTTTCTGTAGATAGATTCGCCGCTATACCACCTTCTGGAGTTGCAGAAATATGGGTTGTTCAAGGCCAACATGATTGGTACACTAACCCAAGCAAAATAGACATCTCTCCAAGGGCATTGGGATGCTTTTTGAACTCTTTAACGAAAGTTGATGCTTTTCTTACCAATGCCATAGAGACGAAAAACTGGAAAGACGAAGTAAAAGTGGTAATTGGCGGCGTGGATTGGCCTATAAAAAACGTTGCGCCTGCCATTCCCGGCGATATAACAAAGACTAATTATGTAGAAGTCACGCTCGCAAAACCGTTATCTGCATGGGATGTTTCCAAAAAGATGATTTTGCAAATAAAAGGCTTTTCAGATGCAACTATTTACGCTTATAAAGCACTCAACGATCCAATTTTTCACTATGATGGCCAACTTGGCCCGATTTATTCAGAACATTCTACCACTTTCAAAGTGTGGTCTCCCGTGTCTAAAAGCGTGAAGGTTTTATTGTACAAAAAAGCATCCGATACTATTCCTTATGCCACTTACACAATGAAAAGGAACGAATCAGGTGTTTGGAGTGTTAAGGTAAATGGAGATTTAAATGGGATTTATTACCTGTACCAGTTTAACTCCTATGGCAAAATCAGAAGGGCCCCAGATATTTATTGTTACGCTGCGGATATGTACAACAGAAAATCTATGGTAGTCAATTTAAACAAAACGAATCCCGCAAAATGGGCAGAAGATTCTTACAAAGGTTTGTCAAATCAAACAGACGCCGTAATATACGAAATGAGCGTAAGAGATTTCACTTCTTTGCCGAATTCCGGAGTTCCGAAAGAATATCGCAGTAAGTACATCGGACTAACCGTTCATGGCACCACATACGATAAGATTCCGACAGGCATAGATCATCTTAAAGCATTGGGAATAACGGACGTTCACCTCATGCCCATTCAAGATTTTTGGAATGAACCCTTTTACCAGTACAATTGGGGATACATAACGTATCTTTTCAACGTTCCAGAAGCTCAGTATTCAACTTTGCCTTCAAGCCCTGTTGCCACGATAAAACAAGTTAAAGAAATGGTTATGGCTCTTCACAATGCCGGCATAGGTGTGATAATGGATGTAGTTTACAACCACACGTCCGGCGTGGGAAAATATTCCGCGTTTGATCAGAGCGTTCCTTATTATTATTACCGTATAGATAGGAAGGGAGCATATCTCAATCAATCAGGTGTTGGAAATACCATCGCAACGGAAAATTACATGGCGCGCAAATTCATCCTGGATTCCCTAAAATATTGGTTAAAAGAGTACCATATCAACGGATTTAGATTTGATTTGCTTGGGCTGTACGATCCTCAAACCGTTAAAGAGATAGCCACTCAATTGAGAAAAATCGATCCCCATGTGATCCTGTATGGTGAACCCTGGGGTGGGTGGGGAGTAACTCCTCTTTTTGGCAAAGGGGATCAAAAAGGAATGCATATAGCCGTGTTTAACGATAATTTAAGAGATGGCATAATAGGAAGTGTTTTTGATCCAAAAGCAAAGGGATTCATGGAGGGAATGAAAAAGAACACGGTAATTGAAAGAGGAGTGGTAGGCGAAATAAACTACAGCGCGCTTATATCTGGCTTCACGCAAAATCCAGACGAAACTGTAAATTACGTTACCTCCCATGATAATTACACCCTCTGGGATAGGATAAACGCGGCTGAACCGAATTGGACGCTTGAACAGAAAAAAGCAGCGCAAAAATTTGCCAACGCCATAATACTAACATCTCAAGGAGTGCCTTTCTTGGCCGGAGGAGTGGAATTTGCCAGAACTAAGGGAGGCAATGGAAATAGTTACAATGCCGGTGACAGCGTTAACGGCTTTGATTGGTCACGTTTGAAGGCTTTCAGAGATGTCGATGAATACTACGCTGGATTGATAAAACTCAGAAGAAGCCACCCAGCTTTTAGAATGAACGATCCAAAGATGATAAAGGAGCACATCACTTTCTTCCCAAAACAGTTCAAACAAGTGACTAAATATCTGAGAATGCCTTTGGCCCTTGTTGCTTATGAAATAAAAGGAAATGCCAATGGTGACAGCTGGAAAAACATTCTTGTTATATACAACGGTGAAAGTAATGGTGAAAATTTCACACTTCCAAGAGGAAAATGGAACGTTGTTGTTAACGGAGAAAAAGCTGGCACAAAGATTTTAAGAATTGTATCGGGAAAAATAAGCGTTTCTCCGATTTCGGTTTATGTGCTTTATCAAAATTAAATTCTCAAATTATGTGAGTCAAATTGGAAAGTAGATTTACTTGTGAAAATTAAGAAACTAATCGTTTTTTGAGTGGATAAAAATTGAATTTGTTTCTTTTTGATTAAAAAACAGATAAAAATATGTCGTTTTGAGCCTGATTTTGAAACATTCATTTACATTATGGATAAAATAATGGAACGTTACTCGAAAATGTGGTATACTTTGTATGAAGTGATCATTACCGTCTGAGCGCTTCCTCCTCACCACCGCCCAAAGAAAATGGGCGGTCCTTTTTTATCCTTCTGAATCACCACGTGAAGAAAGCGCCAATCTTTCATAGCGATCCTGCCGATTAAATTTTTCTCGGGAAATTTCCAATTTACCCTTACTCATTTTTTCTCTTCATCTTTTACCAATTTAGTCATAAACCTATTTTATAAAATCTTGAAAAAATACGATTGTGACTTTTATTGGTTTTAGTGTTAAAATTGATATGGAAAAATTAGTTCGGGAGGTGAACAATTTGAATTTAACTTTTGAAGATGTTAAAAAAATGAAAGAAGAATTCTTATCTTCTCCAAAAAACCTGCTTGCAATGAACGCAGCTTCAAATAATTCAATAACAAAAGTTGCATTAAAAAGGGACTACGTTGCAAAGTATAATCATGTTTTTTCACATGAAATTCCATCCATGAGGATTACCAATCAAGAACACAGTGGCAGGTGCTGGATATTCGCTGGATTAAACGTTTTCAGATATGAAGCTGCCAAGAACTTGAATTTGGAACAGTTTGAATTTTCCCAAAGTTATGAGATGTTTTGGGATAAGCTGGAAAAAGCGAATTATTTTCTTGAAAGCATAATAAAAACGTCTTCTGAAGATCTTAAATCAAGGTTAGTTGCATGGCTGTTACAAGGACTTGTGGAAGATGGTGGACAATGGGGAATGTTTTCCAATTTGGTGAAAAAGTATGGCGTCGTTCCAAAAGAGGTTATGAAAGAGAGCTACAATACCAGCAATTCACAGATAATGAACATGTTGCTGAAAAGCAAATTGAGAGAAGACGCCATGCTGCTCAGGAAAATGCATGATGAAGGAAAAAGTGTGGACGAAATCATGAAAAGAAAAAAGGAGATGCTCAGCGAAGTTTATAACATACTCGCAGTAAACATCGGCGTTCCACCAGAAAGATTTGATTACGAATACAGAGATAAAGAAGGGAATTACCACAGAATTGAAAACATAACTCCGCAAGAATTCTTTGAAAGATATGTGAAGATAAACCTTGATAAGATGGTCAGCTTGATAAACTGTCCGACACCGGATAAGGAATACATGAAAACGTACACCGTTGATTTTTTAGGAAACGTGGTAGGTGGAGACGAAGTTGTGTATCTTAACGTAGATCTTGAAAGCTTCAAGAATATAGCTATGAAAGCCGTAATGGATGGAAAGCCAACGTGGTTTGCATCGGACGTTGGAAAGATGATGGAGAGGGAAAAGGGAATACTCGATACGGATGTATTTGATTTTGAAAATCTTTACGACGTCAACTTCAACCTCACAAAATCTCAACGTCTGGATTACGGAGACAGCTTGATGACTCACGCGATGGTTCTGTTAGGGGTTGATGTTACAGATGACAAACCTACTAAATGGAAAGTTGAAAACAGTTGGGGAGATAAAAACGGAAAAGATGGATATTTCATTATGGGAGAAAATTGGTTTGAAGAGTACGCTTATGAAATAGTGGTGGATGAATCCTATCTTTCGGATGAAATGAAAGAGGCATGGAAGGCAAAACCGATAGTGCTTCCCCCCCGGGATCCAATGGGTTCGGTGGCAAGAGTCATGTAAAAGAAAAAAAGCACTTTACTTTAAAGTAAAGTGCTTTTTTAGGAATTCACTTTAACATTGGAATGTCGATGCCTTTCTCTTTGGCCGTTTTTATGGCTATTTCGTATCCCGCATCTGCGTGCCTGGCAACTCCGCTACCAGGATCGTTGTTAAGCACTCTTGAAAGCTTTTCATCTTCCAATTTTGTGCCATCCGCCACACAAACCATTCCGGCGTGAATTGAATATCCTATACCAACTCCTCCACCGTGATGTACGGAAACCCACGTCGCTCCAGATGCGGTATTCAACAAAGCGTTAAGTATTGGCCAATCGGCTATGGCATCAGAGCCATCTTTCATGGCCTCTGTTTCTCTGTATGGAGATGCCACTGAACCGGTATCATGATGATCTCTACCTATGACTATTGGAGCTTTCAATTTTCCTTCTCTTACCATTTTGTTTATTTCGAGTCCAAATTGTTCTCTTTCACCTTGCCCGAGCCAGCAAATTCTGGCCGGCAACCCCTGCCAGTGAACTTTCTCGTGTGCCATCTTTATCCATCTTTTCAGATGATCATCGTATGGGAAGAGCTTTAAAACGACTTCGTCTGTTTTGTAAATGTCTTCTGGATCGCCTGAAAGTGCAACCCATCTGAACGGACCTTTACCTTCACTGAAAAGTGGCCTTATATACTCGGGCACATATCCAACGATTTCGAATGCATCTTTTGCGCCTTGATCGTAAGCGTTTCTCCTAATGTTATTTCCATATTCAAAAGCTTTTGCGCCTTGGCGTTGCATTTCGACCATGGCTTCTACGTGTTTGACCATCGACTCGTACACACGTTTCAGATAGCCTTCTTTATCTTTTTCCCTCATCTCATTTGCTTCTTCCAAGGACATTCCAGCTGGAATGTAACCGTAAAGTGGGTCATGAGCAGCCGTTTGATCGGTTACGATATCTGGAATGAATCCTTCTTTAACCATTCTTGGCAACACATCCGCTGCGTTTGCCAGAAGACCTATAGAAAGAGGTTCTCTTTTCTTTTTTGCTTCTTTTGCCATTTTCAAAGCTTCTTCGTAAGAATCCGTCCATGTGTCCAGATATGCGGTTTTTAGCCTTCTGTCTATCATTCTTTTATCCACTTCTACATTTATGACAACGCCATCGTTCAGTGTAACGGCCAACGGCTGTGCTCCTCCCATTTCTCCAAGACCCGCTGTAACTGTTATAGTGCCAGCGAGCGTTCCGTTAAAGTATTTTTGCGCGACGGCGTACAGGACTTCATACGTTCCTTGCAATATCCCTTGAGTTCCTATGTATATCCAACTTCCGGCGGTCATTTGTCCATACATTATAAGTCCACGTTCTTCAAGCTCTCGAAAATAATCCCAATTTGCCCATTTTGGAACGAGAAGAGAATTCGCTATCAAAACACGCGGTGCCCATTCGTTAGTTTTAAAAACGGCAACCGGTTTTCCGGATTGAACCAGCATGGTTTCATCCGTGTTCAGCCTTTTTAGGGTTTCAACGATGGCGTCAAACGCATCCCAGTTTCTCGCAGCGCGCCCCGTTCCACCATAGACTATAAGGTGTTCCGGATCTCTCGCTACTTCTGGATCTAAGTTGTTCATTATCATTCTCATTGGAGCTTCCGTTTGCCAACTCTTACATGTGAGGTCAGTGCCCCTTGGTGCTCTAACGACTCGTGGTCCTGACATATTTGCTCCCTCCTTCATGAATACTTAATTCTATTCTACACCATAAAAAAACAAAAAGAAAACCCTTATTGATCCATTTTAAAATCAAAACTTGAAAAATAGATCTTAGCGTGGTAGAATAATTTCGGAAACAGGTACGAGAAGTTTAAAAGGGAAGACCGGTGAAAATCCGGCGCGGTCCCGCCACTGTGATCGGGGACGACATTCGCACGATGCCACTGGGAAAACCGGGAAGGCGCGGATGGAGGAAGAACCGAGAGCCAGGAGACCTGCCTGTTTCGAGATACCCTCCCACTCGGAGAAAGTGTGTGGTATGGTTAAAAAGGGAAACCAGCCGACTAAAAAAGTCGGCTTTTTATTTTTCAAAAAGGAGGTTTTGCTATGAAAAAGTATTTGATAGTTGGTGTAATACTCGTTTTGGCGTTCACAATGCTTTTTGCCGTGCAGTATCCTTTAACGTTAGTTGATGATGCCGGGCACGTAGTTACATTCAATTCGGCGCCTCAAAGAGTTATCAGTGCGGCACCTTCCATAACAGATTTCTTATTGGAATTAGGGTATTCCAAAGATTTGGTTGGAGTGACGAAGTACGACTCTTACACAAAGGCAGCGAACATTGGCTTAATGTACCCACTGAACATGGAAAAAATTCTTTCTTTGAGACCAGACGTGGTTTTTATGTTTGGCGGATTTCAACTTTCACAATACCAACGCCTTGCAAAGATAGGCGTGAAAGCATTTGTTTTAAGTGCAAATAATCTTAATGGAATTTACAGAGATCTGCTGGATGTGGCAACCATTATGGGAGATCCACAAAAGGGACAAAAACTTGTGTCTGCGTTAAAAGAAAAGGTTTTGAAGATCTCAAAGGCAGCTTATAACGTGCCAATTGACAAGAGACCAAGGGTTTTTTACGGCAGCGCTGGAAAACAGATTTGGACGGCTGGCATGGGCTCTTTTTTAAATCAAATCATATCTTTAGCTGGTGGTGTCAACGTTACAGGTAATTACGCCGGACCTAACGGATGGCTACCCGTAAGCCCAGAATTTGTAGTTTCTCAAAACCCAGATATCATATTGGTGCCTTACTACGCTCCCAATGGTCAAAAAGCGGCTATCAAAGCTTTTGAAAGTTATCCCGCTTTTAAAGATCTCAAAGCCGTTCAAGAAGGACATGTTTATGCTATAAATGGAAATATCGCATCGCAGCCTAACACAAAGCTTGTAGGACTATTAGAAGAGCTTTACAATATTTTCAGCAAAGCATGGTAAAGTTTAAAAGGGGAAGGGGCTTTTTGATCGCCCTCCCCATTTTAACGGCCTTTGTTCTACTGAATTTGGCATTTGGTTCTGTTTACATTCCCATCTCAGATATCTTCAAAAGTTTGGTAGGTATGAAGGTTTCTAACGTTCAAAATGTTATCATATTGCAGCTTCGTCTTCCGAGAATTTTGCTCGGATTAGGAGTGGGTGCGGCATTGGCATCGACGGGTAACGCTTTTCAAGCCATGATGAAAAATCCTTTGGCCGATCCATATATTCTTGGAGTTTCGTCCGGAGCGGCCTTTGGTGCCATTTTGATAAATGTTTTAGCGCAAATGTACAATCCGAATTTGATATTTTACACGTGGATATTTGCCTTCATTTTCGGCATATTGGCCGCCGCTATAACTTATCTTGTAGCGAGAAAAAATGGAAAATTACCGGTAACAGAATTGATTTTAAGCGGTGTAATGGTGAATCTTCTTTTCAGCGCAGGGGTAACATTTTTGATAGTCTACGGATGGAGAAACGTTCAAATGACGTCTTTCTGGCTTTTGGGAAGTTTGGCAGGAAGTGGTTGGAATTCCGTAATTTTGGTAGGAGTGGTTTCAACCGGAGTTTCGCTTTTTTTCACATTAATTGGAAAATATCTGAACGCAATGACCGCCGGGGAAGAAGAAGCCATCCACGTTGGGATAAGAGTGGAACTTTTAAAAGTTACCGTTTTCGTAGTTGGAACATTTGCCACCGCCGTAGCTGTTTCTGCGTCTGGAATAATTGGTTTCGTTGGACTGATAATGCCTCACATAGCAAGACGCCTTTTTGGAACAGATCACAGAATTTCAATACCAGCAAGTGCCGTGCTGGGAGGAGTGTTTTTAGTTGCATGCGATTCAATAGCCAGAACGGCTTTTACACCAGCAGAAATGCCAATAGGAACGATAACCGCCTTAGTAGGCTCTCCAATATTTATATACATTCTCAGGAGGCGAAGAAAGGTTGTATGAGGTAGAAGTTGAAAATCTCGAATTTTCCTACAGCGATGGCAAAAAAGCCCTGAATGGCATAACTTTTTCCGTCAAAAAGGGTGAAATTATAGGAATAATAGGACCAAATGGTTCAGGAAAGACCACTTTGGTAAAGGCATTAAGTGCCATTTTGCCTTATAATGGTAGTGTAAAGGTGAAAGGTAAAGAAGTTAAAGAGTACTCAAAAAGAGAACTCGCGCAATTGGTTGGTGTGGCCTCTCAAGAATTCACACCGGCCTATGACATGAAAGCAAAAGAAATAGTGGAAATGGGAAGAATTCCCTACACTGGATTGCTTGGGAAATTGTCATTAAAGGATGAAGAAATAGTTAAACATGCCTTTAAGGTGTTGGGAATAGAAAATCTCATGAACAGAATGTTTTATTCGCTAAGTGGTGGTGAAAGGCAAATGGTTTACGCCGCAAAAGTGTTCGCGCAGGATCCTGAAATACTTATTTTGGATGAAACAACTGCACATCTCGATATCGGCCACGTTGAAGTACTGTTGAATAAGATATTAAGAGCTTTCAAAAAGAGAAAAAAAACCGTTTTGGCAACATTCCACGATATAAATCAAGCGATCATCTTTTCAGACAGGCTACTTGTGATAAAAAATGGAAAGTTGTTCGCCAAAGGCTTTCCAAACGATGTGATCAACGAAAAACTCATTTACGAGGTTTATTCTGCTTCATGCTCAATAGTTAGACATCCACAAAGTGAAAAGGTGAATGTTCTCATGAATCTGGAAGATGAACGAAATTATTTCCAATCTGAAGATATCTTGACCCTATCCGAGAATCACCAACAAGTTTTAAAATAACCTCTTCTGTGCTGTTATTCAAATCAAATTTTTGCACTTTCACTGAGACTCCTCTGGTAAAGTACAGAGTTTTCTTCATCAAATCCACCTCTAAAACTTCTTTTTTAAACCATGAAGGATACGACAGCACAGCGTTTATATCACGAACAATAGAGGTGTTTATTATCCTATAATCGTTGAAATTCTCATTTCCTATGTCAAAAAAAATCTTGTATCCTGTTGCTTTATACAATTCAGATGAAGGAATTTTTAAAAGGAAATACCCATCTCGAGAAATCAAAATGTACTCTCCATTAGCGTAAAGCACACAGCATATCTTTCTCTCTTTTACACTTAATAAGGCAATTCCTTTTCCTAAATACTTAATCGTATAAGATTTTATAAATGGATCGTAAGGAACCTTCAATTTTGAAAGGTGAACGCCACCTATTGGCATTACTCTCGTTCTCAAGTAAGAGGGGTTGATGTAATTCAACCCCTTAATCTGTAAATTGTATACAACCGGATCTAAGCTTAAAGATAAAAGTGCTTTTATCAAAAGTAGAACTACGATGAAACCTATTATTCCCAAAATAAAACGTGTTCTTACTGCAAAACCCATTTCACACGTCTATGTTAGTCGCGTTCAGCGCATGTCTTGTTATGAAATCTCTCCTGCTTTCCACATCATTTCCCATGAGTATCCTGAAAATATCGCTCGCATATTCCGCATCTTCTATTTCTATCTTCATCATTTTTCTGGTTTCTGGATTCATGGTTGTTTCCCACAACTGTTCCGGGTTCATTTCACCAAGACCTTTATACCTCTGAACGTCAAATTTTTGACCGTTGGCCTTTAAATCATCGACTATTTTTTTCAACTCTTCATCTGAATAAGCGTATGAATGCTTTTTACCATAACTCACTTTATAAAGTGGAGGAACAGCGGCGTAAACCTTTCCTTCTTCTAACAGCGGTCTCATGTATCTGTAAAACAACGTCAACAAAAGTGTTCGTATGTGGGCACCGTCAACATCCGCATCTGTCATTATGACTATTCTATCGTATCTCAGTTTGGAAATATCAAAATCCTGTCCTATATTCGTTCCTAAAGCAACTATTATGTTGTTTATCTGCTCATTTTTGAGAAGCTTTTCCATGCTCGCTTTTTCAACGTTTAAAATTTTTCCTCTCAGCGGAAGTATAGCCTGAAGATTCCTATCCCTTCCCTGTTTTGCCGAACCCCCTGCCGAATCTCCTTCAACTATGAATATCTCGGAATTTTTCTTTCCACTCATCGTGCAATCCGCAAGTTTTCCAGGTAACGATGTGCTTTCAAGTGCGCTTTTCCTTCTCACCATTTCTCTGGCTTTTCTAGACGCTACACGTGCAGCCAAAGCCTGAGAAATTCTTTCTAAAATTCTCTTCAAATTCTTTTGATCTAATTCCAAAATTTCAGGAAGCCGGTCTTGCATAACGGAATTAACAACCTCTGTCACTTCCTCGTTACCAAGTTTGGCCTTTGTTTGCCCTTCAAACTGCGGCTCGGGTACCTTTACGCTAAGAACGGCAACCAAGCCTTCTCTGGTATCGCTTCCTTTGAAATTTTCAGAATCCTTTTTCAAAATCCCAAGCCGCCTCGCAAAGTCGTTCATTATCTTCGTTAGACTCCAGTGAAATGCCGTAACGTGTGTTCCACCTTCAACTGTGTTTATGTTATTCACAAAAGCAACAAGATTTTCATCGTAATTGTTAGTGTAAGTAAACGCGCATTCAACTTCCACATTATTTTTCTTCCCAGAAAAGTATATCGGTTCCTCAACGATCAACTTTGAAGTTCTTGAAAGATATTTAACAAATTCTACTATTCCACCCTCATAGTGAAAAATTTTTCTGTAAGGTTCTTCTTCTCTTAAATCGACAAACTCTATTGTCAAATTTCTGTTTAAAAATGCGAGTTCCATTAGACGATGTTCTACTATTTTTCTATCGAATTCTATAGTCCTGAATATTTCAGAATCTGGTTTAAACACGCTT
Source organism: Mesoaciditoga sp. (assembly GCF_054006115.1). Classification (NCBI taxonomy): domain Bacteria; kingdom Thermotogati; phylum Thermotogota; class Thermotogae; order Mesoaciditogales; family Mesoaciditogaceae; genus Mesoaciditoga; species Mesoaciditoga sp. The sequence goes on from NZ_JBPNHS010000014.1 coordinate 18,630, forward strand.
TTCGTACCGCTTCCGTTTGCTTCACCTATGATTTTTACAGGTTCAAGCGGTACACCGCGCTCGTACTTCTGATAATATATCTTTCCATCTCTCTTTACGTAAACTTCCATCCATTCACTTAAAGCATTGACAACACTTGCGCCAACTCCGTGAAGTCCCCCGCTTACCTTGTAAGTGCTTTGGGAGAACTTCGCTCCGGCATGTAAGTCCGTCATGACAACTTCAAGCGCGCTCTTGTGCTCTTCAGGATGTTCATCCACAGGAATACCCCGACCATTGTCTTCTATTGTAACGATAGATCCTGGCGCTATCTCAACTTTTACCCAATCACAAAAGCCTGCCGTTGCCTCATCAACACTGTTATCAACTATTTCATTTATAAGATGGTGAAGACCCGCCGAACCTGTGGAACCTATATACATTCCTGGTCTTTTTCTTACAGCTTCCAACCCACGCAAAATTCTAATGCTTTCCGCATTGTAACCGTTGTTGTTATCCATTTCACACCTCTTTATTTCATTCTTTTTACCTTCACATTATTCAAAAAAATTCCTTTTTTTTTGAACAAATCCAAAAAATCTGGAGCTTTAAATCTAAGTTCCGAAAGGACTACCGGATCTTTTGACCATATCTCCAAAGTTTCATTTTTAACAGAGACGTACGTCTTTGATGCCAAAAAACCACTTACCATCTCTTTCCAGATGGCGTTGATCTTCACTCTTTTTTCCAACTCCGAGAAAAAAGAATTCTTACTTGATAAAGCCTTCAAAACTTCATCTATTCTGCGTTCTGACACGTTTTATTATATCACAAATGCAAGGCTTTTTATTGTTCATATGCACAAAGTATACCGAAGGTACAGGCAAAGGTTGTGATAAACTATGGTTGTAACTTTTAAATTGCACATTAGGAGGAAAAATCATGAAAGACGTATGCGTTGTGGTTGGAGCTGGATTGGCAGGTGCGACGGCTGCGAGGATTTTAGCAGAAGCCGGTGAAAGGGTGTTCGTGATAGAAAAGCTGAATCACGTCGCTGGACACGCCTACGATGAGTTCGATGAAAATGGAATATTGATTCACAAATATGGACCACATATATTTCACACCAACGAAAAAAAGGTTTTTGACTTTGTCAGTGAGTTTACTTCGTGGCGCTATTACCAGCATCGTGTTTTGAGTTACGTTGATGGTATGCTCGTTCCTTTTCCGATAAACCGGGATACGATAAATTCACTTTTTGGACTTGATATTTCCACATCTGATGTTGAAGATTTTTTAAGGAAAGAAGTTGAAAGTTCCGCTTTTAACACTCCACCTAAAAACTTTGAAGACGCGGTAATATCTCAAGTGGGAGAAAGATTGTATGAAAAATTCTTTAAAAATTACACCATAAAGCAGTGGAACAGGGACCCAAAAGAGTTGTCTAGCGATGTGGCGAGAAGAATTCCCACGCGTTCGAACAGAGATGGCAGATATTTTTCGGATAAGTATCAGGGGCTTCCGAAATTCGGATACACCAAGATGGTTGAAAGAATGTTGAATCATCCGAAAATTTCCCTTGTAACCAATTGCGATTATTTCGAAATAAAAGATGAATTCAAAGCGAAGCTTACGGTATACACGGGAGAATTGGATAAATTTTTTGGTAAAAGTAATGGAAAGCTGGAATATCGTTCGTTAGATCTCGTCTTTGAAACTTTAGAAGAAAAGCAACATCAACAAGCCGCTGTTGTAAACTATCCAAACGATTACGATTGGACGAGAATAACGGAATTCAAGCTCATGACAGGGCAAAAGTCTGACAAAACGGTATTGTGTTACGAATACCCAAAAGATGAAGGAGAACCGTATTACATTGTAATGTCCGAAGAAAACATGAAAAAGCGCGAAAATTATATGAAAGAAGTTGAAAAACTGGAAAAAAGTGGAGAATACATCTTTGTTGGAAGACTGGCTGAATACAAATATTACAACATGGATCAGGTTATCCTTGCATCCATGGAAAAAATCTCCAATTGGTTGAAGAGGTGAAAAATATGGAAAGCGCGCTTCTGGAAAATGAAGGTCAAAAGATATTTGCGGTGATTCACGATGCTGGAAAAGATACACCTGTTGTTGTCATGTTTCATGGATTTACAGGCAACCACATAGAAAATCGATTTATATTTGCAAAAATGTCAAGAGAGTTGGAAAAAGTTGGAATATCCTCTATAAGGTTTGATTTTAGAGGATCCGGAGATAGCGAAGGAACTTTTGAAGAAATGACACTTTCAAGTGAGATGTCTGATGCGAAAGTTGTAACAGCGTACGCAAGAAAAAGATTCTCAAAAAAATTGGGTGTGCTCGGCTTGTCAATGGGGGGAACGGTGGCGCTTTTAACGGCAAAAGATATCGCACCAGATGCTCTATGTTTATGGGCACCGGCAGCCAAAAACGCCGAAGTTTTTACAAAAGGCGGCATGCCACCTTCTTCAAATGAAAACCTCGACGTGGGAGGATTGGCTATTTCACCAAAATTTATAGAAGAAATTATGAAGTTCGACGCCTTTTCTAAAGCTCAATCGTACGACGGGCCTGTTCTTATATTGCATGGCACGGAAGATCCAACGGTTCCATTTGTTCACAGCAAAGAGTTGGTGAATGAATTCAAAAACGCCGAACTTGTACCTGTTGAAGGGGCAAATCATACCTTCACTTCAATTCCCTGGGCAAAATTTGTGATGAATAAAACTAAAAATTTCTTTTTGAAACTCTTCTGTGAGAGGTGATCTCAATGTCCCAAAGGAAATACATTTCAATAACATTCACATTGTTGCTGGTATTCTTGACACTCTTTGGATTCGCAACCAACTACGCGTTACTCATAGGAGTAAGCCAATTCACAGATAAAGGCATATCTTCCCTTAAATATACCCTCAACGATGTGGATGGGATGTATTCCACACTTGTAGATATGGGATTGGTAAAAGCGTCCAACGTAACCATTCTAAAGAATCCCACATACGCGCAAGCCATATCGGCGATATTGAACATACAAAACACACTTAAAAAAGGAGACACGTTGTACTTCTTCTACTCAGGCCATGGAGTAACGTACAAAGGCCAAGCTTACTTTCTTGTAAGTGACACGCAATTAGATGCCATTGAATACACAGCCATTCCCCAATCCATGATAGACACACTTCTCAAATCTAAAGCATCGAGAGTAATAGTATTCTTAGACGCGTGTCACAGTGGGAAAGTAGGAGAGACGAAAGGAGTAACGTTGAACCTATCCAAGGTTATAGAACAAAGCGCGCAGAGTGTGTTAAAAGGGCAAGGCAAAGTGTTGATCACCTCGTCGAGTGGAGAACAAGTCTCACAGGAAGATAACAACACGAAGATGGGAGTATTCACGAGCTATCTTGTAAAAGCGTTAAAGGATGTGAAAACATACGAAACGCTTTCAAACATATTCAGCGAAGTAAAAAAAGAAGTAAGCGCGTACACACACAACACACAGACGCCACAAGCGTTTGGCGACACGAAAGGCATAGTGATAATGAAGATACCGCCCAAAGATGAAGTGGAAGAGATAATGAAAGAACTAAGGCAAGACTTCGCAAACGGGACATTTCCATTGGAATACACATCCATGTTTCAAGAAGCGATAAACGTACTGACTA
>NZ_JBPNHS010000015.1:0-5887 GCF_054006115.1 Mesoaciditoga sp.
CTTTTAAATTCTGGCATCTCGTCCATGAAAAGAACTCCGTTGTGAGCAAGTGTTACCTCGCCAGGTTTCGCCTTTGCGCCTCCTCCAATTATGGAAGCGGTTGAAGCGCTGTGATGCGGGCTTCTGAAAGGTCTTTGCGTTATTGGGTTGCCATCCAACATTCCCGCTGCCGAATATATTTTTGTCGATTCAATTATTTCTTTTTCACTCATTGGAGGCATTATGGTTGGAAGCCTCCTTGCCAACATGGTTTTTCCGGAACCAGGAGGTCCTTTCATTAAGATGTTATGGAAACCGGCCGCAGCGATTTCCAAAGCCCGTTTCACCGTTTCTTGACCATGAACTTCCGAAAAATCCACATTCAAGTGATTTTCGTTCTTCAGACTTATTTTTCTTATTATCTTTGAAAGCGCGAAATCGCGAGGCCCTTCCACTATTTTCACCGCATCCAATAGAGAAGTAGCCGCATAAACATTTGAAATATTAACTAGGGATAATTCCATGCTATTTTCAAATGGGACGATTGCCTTTTCCTGGGGATCTTTTTCCAAAATAATGGGTAGCGCTCCATTTACCCTTCTTAAGGTTCCATCCAAACCCAATTCTCCTATTAAAAAAAGCTCTTCTTCATCTTTTATTTTTCCAGCTGCCATAAGGATGACCATGGCAATTGGTAGATCCAGCAACGCGCCCTCTTTTTTTACATCACCAGGTGCGAGATTTATCGTTATTTTTCCATGCGGAATGCCAAAACCGGAATTTTTTAACGCGCTCATAACACGTTTTCTGCTCTCTTTAACCGCCGTATCTCCAAGGCCGACTATTTCCCAGTCCTGAACTATCGATTTGGTATTTATGTCAGCTTCAACGTCAATCTCTACAACATCTAAGCCGCTGAGCACCGCACTTTTAACTCGTGAGTAATGCAAATGCAACCTCCTCCTTTCCAAAAGATTATATCATTACATTAAATGGTGAAGCTTAATAAGGCGTTATTTTCACGTGAAAGGGTGAGAAGATGAGGCTGATAAAGTTCTTTGACATAGTGCTGATAATGTTTGTTGTGTATTTACCTTTGCTGATAGGAAAAAGCAAAAAAAATGAAGAGTCTCTGTTTTGGGCTTCATTGATAACGCTCGTGCTTGCTGTTATTTCCATGTTGGTTATGAAAAAAGCGCAAATAGAATTTAAAAACGTAAACTTCCTACCAATTCTTATTTCAACTGCTTTTGGATTTGGAGCTTACGGGTTGTACAAGATGAACTGGAAGTTCGAAAGAAACATTTTTAGCCCTTTAACGTGGTTGGTTTTTTTGCCTTTAGTTGACACCATAATATTCCGTGAATTTGGTCTTCACGATCTTTCATGGATGAATGAAACACACCAACTTCTCTGGTGGTTTGTCTCTTTGAGAGTTTTTGTGCTTGGTATGTTAACTGGTTTTATTTATTTCCTCATATTCATCAAAGGAAATTTTTTCTCAGCCGTTTGGGAAGGTGGAATCGCTTTTGTATCGGCTTTGGTAGCGGGCTACATCTTTGTGCATTTTGGACTGATAGACGCACTCTTTGCGGAGATTGCTTTTAACTTCTGGAGGATAGCTTTCGCTTCAAAATCATCCCGTATTGTGTAGCATTTTGAAAAAATTTTAAACTCGTTGGAGGGAAAATGCATTATCTTTTGTATTTTGCAGTTTACGGTGTGGGTGTTATAGCGGGATTCATGAACGTTCTGGCAGGTGGAGGTTCTATGTTAACCCTTCCAATGCTTTCCCTTCTCGGGCTGGATGTCGGTGTTGCCAACGGCACAAACCGCGTGGCAATTCTTCTGCAAAACATAGTTGCCGCCCAGCAATTTAAAAAGAAGAATGTAAATGTGCTAAAGAGATCTTTGATTCTGGCAATTCCAGCAACACTGGGAGCGATTGTTGGAAGCTTGATCGCTGTTCAAATGAATGAAGAGCTTTTTAAAAGAATCATCGGCTTCTTTTTCATTTTTCTTGCAATTTTTCTTGTTTGGAAGCCAAAAGTGTGGGAAAAGGGCATAGGGCTTCCAAAAAATATGCGTTGGCTTTCTTATCTCATCTTCTTTGGAGTGGGAATTTACGGTGGGTTCATTCAAGCTGGTGTTGGCTTTCTTTTCATACTTTCGTTAGTGCTTGCCGAGGGAATGGATATAATAAAAACAAACGCCGCCAAGGTTACGATCATCGCTCTTTACACGGTGGCGTCGTTGATCATCTTCGTGATGAATGGAAAAGTTAATTGGATCGCCGGTTTAACGCTTGCAACAGGTAATATAACAGGTGCTGTTTTCGGCACCCGATTTGCCATTTTAAAAGGAGCAAAATGGGTAAGATACGTTCTTTTCATAGCGGTTGTATTAAGCACGATAAAATTTTTCAGTTAGCGTTGATAAAATTACACAAAAAGCCTCGACTACGATTAAATAAAATGAAGATATACGATTTTGAATGAGAACGAGTCCAAACGTGATCTCAGATACACGGCGAAGAGATACTCAACCCACTCCAATTTCTTACATGTAGATATGATATAATGCGCATTGCTAACATTTGCCTTTTCCTCATAACGAGGTGATTTTCTTGTATGCTGTAGTCACCAATTCTCTTACAAAGATATACAACACGGTACCGACCAGCGTGAAAGCCAAAGTGCGTGGAATGAAAGAACAAGGCCCTGGCCTGTGGGTGAAAAACGCTTTTAAGCTTACGAGCCGAAATACCCGAAGAGTTGTCGCCGTGGATGCCCTTTCGTTTTCGGTCGAATTGGGAGAAATCTTCGCCATAGTTGGCCCAAACGGTGCCGGCAAAACCAGCCTTATAAAGATGTTGAGCGGCCTTCTTTATCCAACCTCTGGAAATGCCAAAGTGCTTGGCTTCGATCTTGTAAAAGACCATGAAAAAATCAAAGATAAAATAGCGTACGTTTCCACATCCGGCTGGATGGGCTTGGAATGGCAGCTTACGGTTTACGAAAACCTGCTGTTCTACGCAGATCTTGTGAGAATTCCTCGCAAAAAGGCAAAGCCTGTAATCTTGCAAACGATGAAAGAACTTGGAATGGACGCTTACGCCCAAAAGACGATTCCTCAATTAAGTGCTGGCATGAGGCAAATGCTCACGATAGCACGGGGGATAATAGCGAAAAGGCCGATAATCTATCTGGATGAACCAACCACATCTTTAGATCCGTTTGCGAGAAGGAGAATGTGGGAATACCTGTTGAAACGCAGAAAAGAGCAGACGGTGATATTCTCGTCTCACGATCCGCATGAAATTGAAGAATACGCAGATCGAATAATGATATTGAAAAACGGAAAAGCTTTGATCATTTCCAAGCCACAGGTACTTTTAAAAGAATTCATAACGGAGCAGATCTATCAGGCTGAACTTTCAAACGTGAACCTGTCCGATTTAAAAGAAAAAATAAACGTGATAGATGCGCTTTCTCTGTCAGATAAGAATGTGAAAATACGCTTTTCTTTGTCGTCAGGAAACTTAAACGATCTCCTGACGTTTCTCATTTCAAAGCGCGTTACCATTCACAACATAACGAAGAGCAATGCGCAAATATCCGACGTGTACACGAGGTTTATCAACGGTGAATAGCATGACCAATCAACTAAGGGCAATTTGGGCGTTTTCAAAACGCGAAATGATAATATGGACTTCTTACAGGGTGAACATCTGGACGTGGATAATAGATGTTTTCATAAACACGTCCATCTTCTTCCTTATTTCACTGTTGGTTGGACATCACACAATGGGAGTTTACGGTACGAATTACGTTTCGTTCGTTGTGATAGGCCTTTCGATATATTACATCTCCTACACCAATCTTGGCGATCCATTTCCGAGAGTCGCGAGAATATACTGGAACGGAACGATGGACCTTTACATGTTGAGCCCGTTATCTTACTTCACGCCGATCATAGGCGTCATGTTTCGTTCCGTTATAGACGATTACCCACGCGTTGGACTGGCCTTTTTGTTTGGCTGGCTCTTTTTCGGAGCCACATTCGCGTTCAAAGCGCCCATTTACGTTCTGTTGGGAGTCATATTCATAGGGTTTTCGACCTTTGGAATAGGCATGATAAGCGCGTCTTCATTCTACCTTTTGAACTTCAAAAGGGGTAGCGAACCGATAAGTTTCATATTGCAAGATGTCATAATAGCCCTTGTTGGGGGATATTACTATCCAATAAATATCCTTCCCATGTACCTGCAAATTTTGGCATCTTTCATACCACACACCTACGCTTTGGATCTGTTCAGACGTGCTTTGCTTCCAGGTGCTTCTTTAACAAAACCCGTTTTGCCTTTACAATACATTTTGAAAATTTCTCCACTTGCTGTGGACACTTTGGCACTTGCCGTGATGACGTTTACCTTCCTCCCACTCGGTCTTTATCTTTACTACGTAGGCATACAGAAAGCCAGAAAAGAGGGGACTTTGACGAGATGGCAGTAATAGATGTGAGAAACGTGAGAAAATCTTACGGAAAGAAAAAAAAGAAGACTGAAGTCCTTCATTCCATGGACGTTAAAGTCGAAAAAGGTGAGATCTTTGGCCTTCTCGGAAAAAATGGTGCTGGAAAGACGACGCTTATTAAGGTTATGGCTGGCTTATTGGTACCAGACAACGCCGAAGGCCGCGTCCTGGGATATGACGTTTTGAAAGAAGCTAACAGGATAAGGGCAAACGTCTCTCTTGTTGCACCAACAGCGGACATAGGAGTAGATCCTGTTTTAACTGTTAGACAAAACCTTCTCTTTTGGGCAACCGTTTACGGCATACCATCGAAGCAAATGCAAAATGCGGTGGACGAAGTTATGGAAGCCCTTGATCTTATAAGATACAAAGACGCTTGGGCTATGGAAATATCCGCCGGAACGCGTCAGAGGCTCGCGATAGCCAGAGCGCTTCTGGTAAAACACGAACTCGTTTTCCTGGATGAGCCAACCGTAAAACTTGATATGGAAGCCGCCAAGATGATAAGAAATTTCATAGTGGATTTGCGAAACAGATACAACATAACCTTCTTCATGACAACGCATCTCATAGAAGAAGCCGAAGAGATCTGTGATAGGGTAATGATCATAGACAAAGGGGAAGTGAAAGCGCTTGGAAGTGTTGAAGATTTGAGAAGGAAATATTCACAAGAAGAAGAGATCATCGTGAAGGGGAATTTCGATGAACGTGTGAGAAACCTCAAAAAATTTTGGAATGTGGAAATACATGAAATATACGAAGAAGAATTTGGCAACATTCAGCAAGACACGGAACTCAGATTCAAAGTTGAAAACGTCGATTCCGAGATATCCAAAATCATAGAGGCTGTAAAAGAACACGGAGAGATAACGGATGTGCTTACGAAAAGGTTGACGTTGAACGACATATTTGAAAAGGTGATCTCATGATGGAGAAGATCAGGGCGATACTTTCGTTTGCCTGGATAGAATTCAGAGCTTTGAAATACTACCCTTCCAACCTTATTCTCGAAATCGTGAAAGGATACGTCACCATATTCGTTTGGTTCTTCATAGCTTACTTCATCCAAGGATTTTCGTCTGCGACATTCAAAGAGTTCGGCGGAAATTACGTTTCTTACGTTGTTTTGGGCGTTATATTCTTTCAAAGCTCGCAAGCATTCATCTTAGCACCTTTTAAGGGATTATCCACCGCCTTCTGGGAAAAAAGATTGGAAACGTACGCAACGCCTTCAAACGGCGTTCAAACTTACGTATACGGTGAGATGCTCTGGAATTTCGTGTTAAAAACCTCCACAACGCTTCTCTTTTTTTTCACGTTCGTCCTACTAGTCAAAGTGGATATGATTTTCCCAAGCTCTTATTTGAATTTAA
>NZ_JBPNHS010000016.1:0-33680 GCF_054006115.1 Mesoaciditoga sp.
CTCCATATTAAAAGAGAGTGGGGAATATGACAAGATATGGCAAGCCTTTTCAGTACTTTTGCCAATAAGAAGCGTGGGGGTAAAAGGCGATCAAAGGGCATACGGTTACGTTGTCGCCTTGAGAGCGGTTGATAGCTTTGAAGGAATGACCGCTTCGTGGCATGAAATGCCTAACGCCCTTTTGAGAAGGATATCCTCAACCATTACAGATAAAGTGCCAAGCGTGGGAAGGGTGGTCTATGATGTATCGGATAAACCCCCTGCCACGATAGAGTGGGAATGATGGAAAAGCGGTCATTGAAAATATTTATCAAAACACTTACCAACACGAATTCACTCTTTTATCCATCTTACGACTCAAAAAAACGAGGCACGCTCAGACACTCATCCATGAGTGCTTCGCTTTCTCAACACGTCCGTGTGTTTCCCAACCTCGTTTTTATGAGTCTCCAGATGGAGAGTTCATAAGTGCTGGCACGTGTTTCGAAGTTGGGTGGAGAAGAAAAAAGCTCCGTTAGATTCGCTTTCTCGGCACATCCTGTGCCTCCAACTCTGTTATTTCGCATCTTGTACGGCGTCTTCATATGTTTTGACAGAAACTTCAAAAAAAGGAGAGAGAAAGGCAGAAAAAAGCATAATTAATCCGAAACCCAGCCGGCACAGATTCATTCTTTTATCCATCTTACGACTCAAAAAAACGAGACACGCTCAGACACTCATCCATGAGTGCTTCGCTTTCTCAACACATCCGTGTGTTTTCCAACCTCGTTTTTAGAGTCTTCAGATGGCGAGTTCATAAGTGCTGGCGAATGTTTCGAGAAAGTGAAAAAGCAGAAGTTGATCGTTTTCTTAAATTAACGTACGTTAGGAATGAAAAACCATAAAAAGGTAAAGAGGTGTTTTGATGTTTGAAAAGGCTTACACTTTCGACGATGTTTTGCTGGTTCCTCAATACAGTGAGGTGTTACCAAGCGAAACGGATGTTTCAACGTATTTGACAAGGGATTTAAAGCTGAACATTCCCTTTATATCCGCGGCTATGGATACTGTCACTGAAGCCAGAATGGCCATAGCCCTGGCAAGGGAAGGCGGGATTGGGATAGTCCATAAGAACATGAGCATAAACGAACAAGCATGGCAGGTAAAGAGGGTAAAGCTTACGGAAAACGGCGTCATAAAAGATCCCATTACCATTCCACCGGATGCCACTGTGGAAGATGCGTTGGAAACGATGAGGCTATACAAAATAGGTGGATTACCCGTTGTCAAAGATGGAAGGTTTTTTGGACTTCTTACGAACAGAGACTTACGTTTCGAAAATGATATGAGCAAACCGGTGAAGGAACTCATGACGCCTCTGGAAAAACTCATTACATCCCCTTCCACATTATCGTTGGAAGATGCCAGAGAGATACTTCACAAATACAGGATAGAAAAATTGCCGTTGGTGGAAGGAAAGAAATTGGTTGGATTGATAACCATTAAAGATATAAACTCAGTTGTTGAATATCCAAACGCTTCGCGTGATGAAAAAGGAAGGTTGCTCGTTGGGGCCGCCGTTGGTGTTACCAAAGACACACAGCAGAGGGTTGATCTCTTGTTGAAAGCCGGTGCTGATGTCATAGTTGTTGACACCGCTCACGGTCATTCAAAAGGGGTAATTGAAATGGTGAAACAGCTGAAATCAGATCATCCTGACATGAGGGTAATAGCGGGTAACGTTGCCACGGCACAGGCAACCGAAGACTTGATCAAAGTAGGTGCAGATGCTGTGAAAGTTGGCGTGGGCCCGGGTTCCATCTGCACGACAAGGGTTATAGCCGGTGTAGGCGTTCCACAATTAACTGCCGTCCTGAATTGCGCCAAAGCCGCTTCTAAATACGGAGTACCTGTAATAGCGGATGGCGGAATAAGATATTCAGGCGATATAGTGAAAGCGCTGGCAGCTGGAGCGTCAACCGTCATGATGGGCAGTATCTTTGCCGGAACGGATGAAGCTCCTGGAGAAAGCATAATATACGAAGGTAGAAAGTTCAAATCTTACAGGGGAATGGGAAGTATAGGTGCCATGAAGAGGGGAAGCAGCGATCGATACTTCCAGGAGAACGTTTCTCCCAACAAGTTCGTCCCAGAAGGAATAGAAGGAATGGTGCCTTACAAGGGAAGCGTTTCCGAAATCATCTACCAATTGATCGGGGGATTGCGATCCGGAATGGGTTACTGTGGAGCGGAAAACATTCCTCAACTTTCTAAGAAGGCGGTATTCGTGGAGATAAGCCAGGCTGGAGTTAAAGAGTCGCATCCCCACGACGTCAAAATCACGAGAGAAGCTCCAAATTACAATTTTGGAGGTTGAAGATGATAGAAAGATATACTCCGCAAATCATGAAAGAGCTATGGTCTCAATCGGCCAAATATTCAAGATGGCTAAAAGTTGAATTGGCCGTTATGCAGGCTTATGAAGAAAAAGGAATCATACCGTCTGGCACTTTTGCCAAAGCGAAAGAAAATGCCCATTTGGATGTGGGTGAAATAGAAGAAGTTGAAAAAGATGTAAATCATGACGTGATAGCTTTTATAAAAGTGGCAACGTCCAGAATGGGGGATGAAGCGCGTTACTTTCACTATGGTATGACATCTTCGGATGTGGTTGACACGGCTCTTTCAATGGCGATAGTTGAAGCAACAGACAAGATAATGGAAAAGTTAAAAAGAGTCATGAAAGTTACATTTGAATTGGCAAATAAATACAAAAACCTGCCAACGGTTGGAAGAACTCATGGCGTTCACGCTGAAATAACATCCTTTGGATTGAAAGTGCTGAATTGGTATGCGGAAATGGAAAGGGCACTTCAAAGACTTGAAAGTGAAAGAGAAAAAATGGCCGTGGGAAAGATCTCTGGAGCGGTTGGGAACTACGCCAACATCTCTCCTGAAATAGAAGCCCTTGCGTGCAAAAAACTCGACTTGAATCCGTGCAAAATATCCACGCAGGTGATCCCCAGAGATCTTCATGCCGAATACGTGAGCATGTTGGCCGTTGTAGCCAGTGGTATAGAAAGGCTGGCAACTGAGATAAGGCATCTTCAAAAGACAGAAGTTAGAGAAGTGGAAGAGCCCTTTTCATCAAAGCAAAGAGGATCAAGCGCCATGCCTCACAAAAAAAACCCAATTCTTTGCGAACGTCTTTGTGGAATTGCAAGGATGATACGAAGCTATTCCATTGCGGCACTTGAAGATGTTTCGCTTTGGCATGAAAGAGATATATCTCATTCATCCGTTGAAAGGGTCATCATACCAGATGCCACAACGTTAGTCTACTACGCGCTTGATAAATTGGAATACATAATAGGGAATTTGAAGGTAAATGAGGACAGGATAAGGGGAAATATATCCGTTACAAAGGGGCTGGTTTTCTCACAACGGGTGCTGCTCAAACTCGTGGAAAGTGGGATGAGCCGCGAAGATGCTTATCTCTTGGTTCAAAAGGCTTCAATGAAAGTTTGGCAAGGAGAATCTCACGACCTTTTGACCGCTTTGAAAGAGAAACTTCCAAATGTGGATCTGGAAAGTGCCTTTGATGAAGAATATTATCTAAAACATGTGGATGATATATTCAAAAGATTTGAGGTGAACATATGAAAAGTGTCGTTATAGGTCTTCAATGGGGAGACGAAGGAAAGGGAAAGATCGTTCAGCATCTTTCGAAAATGCACGAATGGGTTGTGAGATTTTCAGGTGGTCCAAATGCCGGTCATACCATTTATTACGATGAAAAGAAATTCGTTCACCATTTGATTCCATCCGGCAGCGGAAAAAACAAACTTTTCATAGCACGGGGCACGTTGGTGGATTTGGAAGTATTGAGATCTGAAATAGATTCCATGGCTTCCATCTTTGAAAGCATAACGCAAAATATTTACATTTCACCCTGGTGTAGGGTTATAACGCCCGTTGAAAAAGAATTGGATGCCAAATATGAAGAAATGAAAGGAAGCATGGCAGTCGGTACAACAAAAAAAGGAATAGGGCCAACAGTTGCAAACGATGCGCATAGAATAGGGATAAGGATTTTCGATCTATTTGATGAAAAGCGTGCAAAAGAAAAGGTTGAAATGCTGGCCTCATTGTACAAATCCGTGATAGATTTGAACGCGAATGAGATATTCGAAGGCCTTATGAAAAATTTTGAAAGCGTGAAAAAATTCGTTCGAGAAGTTACTCCAACCGGGAATGTGCTTTTTGAATCTACACAAGCGATCATGTTAGATCCCATGTACGGAACGTATCCATACGTCACTTCAACGCCGTGCCTCCCTCAAGCCGCCTTGTATTACAGCGGATTTGAAAAAGGCAAGTTGGAAACTTACGGCGTTTTCAAAGCATACGCCACGCGGGTGGGAAGTGGACCATTCCCAACGGAAATTTTTGGTGAAGAAGCAGAAAAGTTGAGAAAAGCTGGTAACGAATTCGGATCGACAACCGGTAGACCAAGAAGATGCGGATGGATAGATTTGCCACTTTTAAAATACGCTTGCGACGTTGCAGATGTTGACCATCTGATAATAACAAAGGCGGATGTTTTAAACGGTTTTGAAAAGATAGGAATATGTGAAGAGTACGAAAACGACCTTGTCCCTTATGATTTGGAAAATTCTAAGGCAAAGATAAGATACATAGACGGATGGAAGGATCTATCTGACAAGGCATTTGAGGATTTTCTTTCAATTATTGAGAACAAAATAGGTAAAAAAGTGGAGTACGTCTCAACTGGTCCAAGAATAGATGAAATTATGAAAAGATGAAGAAAACCGCCTAAATTTGGCGGCTTTCTTTTACTCTTTTTACGTATTTTTTCCATTTTCTTTCAACGCTTCCATATGACATTTCCAATTTTTTGGCTATTTCTACAAGAGTGTATCCTTCGATTTTCAACAGCAAAAAATTTGGAAGTTCTTCGATTTTTTCTTCATTGGAAGCTTCCGCTTTTGGCAAAGAATTATCGTCCTCTACCAACGCGGCTTTTAAATGAAGAAGCGTGAAGCTTCCTTTGGTTTCCGGAAGGTTGGCTCCACGCCAAAAATGATCTTTTAGCTTTTGGTCTGAGAAATAATAGGCAAAATTTTGAAGAGTTCCACGTTTAGGATCGTATTTTTTCATAGCCAATAACATCAGATACCATATTGTCTGTTCTAAATCTTCTCTTTCACTTGAATGAACGGAATAGAGGTACTTTCTTCTTAATTTGTAAAAAATTCTCTTCAGCTCTTCAATCTTGCTTTCCTTTTTTCCAGAAGTTTTCATTCATCCACCTCACGCTCATATCTATGACTTCGCCTATGATCCAATTCAATATAGCCGATGGGATTGGAAGTTTAATGCCATTTTCGCTTATGAAGTCGTTCACGATTTTCATAACCTTTGATTTTTTCTTTTCTCCATCACCCGGATGTTCAACAAGTACAATGGCAGAATCCACCACAAATTTCACATCTTTTAAAACATTTAGAAATTCTTCCACAGCTTTCACCTGCCTTTTTGATTTAAATAAAGGGCGGCAAACGCCGCCCAAATTCAAATAAGGTTGAAGAGTTCGTTGTTACTTCTATCTATTACACTCGCAGAGTCAACTTTGTCGCAAATGCTACCCTTGGATGTGTAAAGTAAGTTTGAAGAAACAACCGAATTCATGAAATTTTGCACATCGCTAGAAGTTAGATCATCGCGTGGATCTGAAAGCCTTATTATTTTTGAGGAATTGTCCGATGAAGCTACGAACTTCATGCTTAAATATTTCGTGGTTGTAATAGCCATTATTCATCACTCCTTTCAGCTTATTGGGCCGAGTTGTGTTATGGTTCTAACGTTAATGCCTTCAACGCTTTTAGAAGTCAATCCCGCTAAACCGTATGCAAAATCGTACTTTGCCTGTTCTTGTGCCGATGGATTCAAACCATTCACGGTTACTCTGGTAAGAATTGGTTTCCCATTTTGATCTGTTTGACCAGTGTTAAGGTAAATCGTCAATGCTTCGTTCTTACCCAATTCGGTAACGCTATCGCCTTTTGCCATTTTTATCATCCTTTCTTTTTGTTTTTGCTTTGAGCCGGCTCAATTATATGGTACAAAAAAATACTATATTTTTGATCGGTATAAAAAATATTTCCGAGATGGTAAAATTTATATGAGGATATTTTTAAACATAAGAGCGCATATTTAAAGGAAAAAAGGAACTTAATGAAGAAAATCTAAGTTAAATTCGCAATTTGGCAAGAAAGACGGAGATTTTTGAAGAATAAGAAAGATTTAATCTTTTATGAAAAAAATAAGACAAGAAAAGAAATCTTCCTTGTCTTTGCATATTTTTAGAAAAACTTATGATATAATTTCACCACTAACCACTATTTGAATGGGGTGTTGATGTGAAAAAAACGATCATGGTATTTCTTTTACTTTCAATCCTATCACTTTTTTCAGTAGTTGCGTTGGCAGCTAATTTTGAATCGAAGGTGCTCTCAGAGTACCAAGAGTACGTGCACACTTTTGATAAGTACATGAACATCTTTGAAAAAAGTGGAAAGTTGGATGTTAATCCTTCCAATTCCATTGAACAGGTTGTTTACACTATCGTTAGTGAATTAGAACCAGCTGCTTATTACCGGTGGATAAGAATAAGAAGCTTTCAAATACCATCGGGAGCCATAGGCAACTTTCCAGTTATAGACATGCAATACATAGCGAAAAACATATACGAAAGGTATAAAACCGATGATCCGGTAGAAAATGTCAGCCTTTCCGCTTTTCTTGTTTACGTTGTGGGAACGCTTTACAGAGAAAATGTAGGGCAAACGGATTTTCCAAAATCCCCAACTTTTACCGAAGCGGTTTTTGATATAAACACAAAAGTAAGCAAAGAGGCTGCCAACATCGCGAGAACGTACATACAAAAGGCAATAGGCGCGAATGGAAAAGTTTTGGGGAATTTTTCTTACGCCAGTATTGATCTTAAAAAGCAATTGCTATCTTCACTTGAAAAAGCTTACGATGGAAATGTTCCTGAAAAAATCAAAAAGGCCGTTAATGAGTTGAAGTTAAACATTCCTCCCGTTGACGTTGTGAAGGAGAATGATATTTCTTCACTCGCGCTTGAATCTTTAACACAAGCGGATGTAAATGATGCCATTAAGAAGTTCACTTCAAATATTTCAAGAACGTTCGATAGTGCGGCAAGGATGATAAAGTTATTCGCTTCGATGGGAAAACAACCACAAGAAGCCGTTAAAAAGGGATTGGCAACTTTAGGATCGTCCTTAAGAATTCAAGAAATGCTTTCGTCGAATGTTGTTAAAAGAGATGTTTCAAAAAGATTCAACGATAGGATATTCAAATTGGAAAGTGCTCTGGCACGTAAGAGCTCGCGAGGAGTTTCTCCTCTATTTTGGCGCTGGATTGTGTATGCGTTAGCGTTGATAGTGGTGCTTATTTTTAAGCCTCGTGCTATGAAATACACCATTTTCGCCATTTTGGCGTTTGAAGGTTTGGTGCTTATTTTTGGAGTTGATCCTATGCTGAGCAGATTTGATTCCACTATGTACGGATTCATCATCGTTACAACTGCGTTTTTGTCCATCTTAACTTGGTTCCATGTTTTTTCCACAAAAAAGGTGATGTTCATTCTTTCATCTTCAGCCGTAGTGGCTCTGTTTATAGCTATGCTTTTCGTTCCGTTGTACGAGAACCTTCCGTCTACCAGAATGTCAAAGAATCAAACTTTTCTTAAAAGTGTTTACTTGAAAGTGTACGAAAATGAGCTTTACGGTCCAAATGGCATTCTCACTTATCATCTTAACGATTTGAATTCTAATTTGATCTCTTTAAGGTTAGACCCATACAATTTCACATCTCAAACACTCTCTTCTTACCTTACAACCATAAAAAAGGCTGGCGCTTTTAAGGGAATTATGAAATACCCTTCCGCTTTGAGAATAAACGTTGACAGAAATGCTGATTTCTTTGGGTATAAAAACGTGAATGAGTCTATGAAAAGCATAAACGTAGTGCAAGAAAGGGCGCAATCAGTTTTGGACGATATGCAGAAAAGGTTGAGCCTAATAAACGCAAGGGAAAAGATATTTTCTCAGACTTTAGACGGAATATACGCTCTTGCAGCACCAACGTTGCGCAGACAAATTGATGAAAGTTTGGAAAAAAGAATTTCTAAGCCTTCTCTCAATGAAGTTTCATCTCAACTTAAAGGTATAATAAAGAAAGCCGATATGCTTCCTGAGAGTGCGCCAACAGTCCACTTTTTTCAGACAAGAGAAGGTTCAAAGCTTTTCATAATCGTTTCGTTGTTGCTTTTATCCGTTACTTTCTTTGGAAGGAATTGGATATACAGGTTCACCATGGGATTGATAACGATTTTGGCGGCTTTTCTTACAATCACTCCGAAAGCAGTGGAAATTTTCGTCGAGTACGGTTTTCCAACTTACTCTCACATCCTTCGAAATGGAGAGTCTCCAAATGAAGTCATGATTTTCATAGTAATGGGAATAGGTGCTTTTGTGGCCTTTGAGGCGCTGTACACGCGCCTTTTTGGTATAAAGAAATCTTAAAAGGAAAGAAGGAGGGAAAAGCATGAAAAAGTATGTTGTAGCTTTGTTGGCTCTTGTGCTCATTATGAGCACGATAGGGGCGGCCGTGACGGTTTTCTTTGTCACTGATACAGGAGGCCTTGGTGATAAATCATTTAACGACAGCGCGTGGGCCGGTGTTCAAATGGCAGTGAAGAAGTTTGGAATAACTGCGAACGTCATTCAATCCTATGAACAGGCTGATTACATTCCAAATTTGACCGCAGCGGCTCAGGTTTCTGATGTTGTCATAGCTGTTGGATTCATGATGCAGGATGCTTTGGCAAAAGTGGCTCCGCAGTTCCCAAACACGAAATTCATCTTCATAGATGGTGTCGTAAAAGCTCCAAACGTCGAGAATTTCCTGTTTAAAGAACAGGAAGGAGCGTTCTTGGTTGGATACTTGGCGGCTGGTGTTACCAAAACTGGAAAAGTTGGATTCATAGGTGGAATACCAATTCCTCCAGTTTTGAGATATCAATACGGTTACGAAGCCGGTGTTGAAACGTACAACGTCCTCAACGGCGCAAACGTCCAAGTCCTTTCTGGATACGTTGGCAGTTTTGATGATCCAGCAGCTGGAAAATCAATGACCAACAGTCAGTTCTCTGAAGGTGCAGATATAGTATTCGCGGCAGCTGGTTTAAGTGGTCTTGGTACCATTGAAGCGGCAAAAGATGCCGGACCAGGTCATTTCGCCATAGGTGTTGACCAAAATCAAGACTACCTGGCTCCTGGGTACGTTCTTACAAGTGCCATGAAGAGAGTAAACATCGCCGTGTTTGATGGAATTAAATCTGTGGTAAATGGAACCTTCAAAGGCGGAACGACTGTGCTTGGTCTTAAAGAAGACGGCGTTGGAATAAGCCCAATGACCTACACAAAGCAGTACGTACCAAAGAGTTTGTTAAGTCAGTTGAAAGTACTTGAAAAAGCCATAATAGCTGGAAAATTGGTTGTTCCGAACACAAAGGAATCTTTCCAATCGTTCCAGGTACCAGCCATTCAATTTTAAGTGATGATTTCAATGGTAGGGGATCTCTCCCCTACCATTTCGTACTCTTTTTGAATCGAAAGGATGGGATTTCGTGGATAACAAGAACAAAAAAGATTATTCTCAATACGCGGTTGTTATGGAACAGATCGTCAAAAAGTTTCCGGGTGTGCTCGCCAACGATCACGTTGATCTTTTCGTGAAACGAGGCGAGATCCACGCGATAGTTGGCGAAAATGGAGCCGGTAAAACGACTCTTATGAGCCAACTGTACGGTTTGATAAATCCTAATTCTGGCAAGATCTACATAAATGGTGTTGAAACCAGAATAAAAAATCCAAATGATGCTATAGCTGCGAAAATAGGTATGGTTCACCAGCATTTCATGCTAGTTGACAGATTAAGCGTTGTGGAAAATGTGGTTTTGGGAATGGAGCCATCGCACGGACCATTCTTCGCGATAGATGTGGCACGAAAACAGATAAGGGAACTTTCTGAGAAATTTGGCCTTTACGTTGATCCGGATGCGATAATAGAAGATTTGCCCGTTGGAGCGCAACAAAGGGTTGAAATAATAAAAGTTTTGTACAGAGGAGCTGAAATTTTAATTCTCGATGAACCGACGGCAGTTTTAACTCCTCAAGAAACCGATGAGTTGTTTGACGTTTTAAGATCGTTAAAAGCACAAGGAAAGACGATAATTTTGATCACTCATAAGCTTCACGAAGTCATGGCCGTTACGGATTCGGTAACCGTTATGAGGTTGGGTAAAGTAACGGGTGTTGTGAAAACAAAGGATACCAATCCGAAGGAATTAGCTCGGATGATGGTTGGGCGTGATGTTCTTTTAAGAGTTGAAAAAGATAAAGCCAAAGTTGGCGATAAGATACTTGAAATAGAGAATCTTGAAGTTAATGAAAATAGAGGATTGAGGGCTGTAAATGGAGTTTCCCTTTCCGTTCATAAAGGTGAAATAGTTGGGATAGCCGGTGTTGCCGGAAATGGGCAGTCTGAACTTGTTGAAGCCGTTACCGGTTTGAGAAAAGTAGAGGCTGGTAAGGTTATCTTTAAAGGCGTTGATATAACGAATTTTTCACCTAAAAAACGTAGAGAAATGGGTATGGGACATATTCCTGAAGACAGATTAAAAAGAGGTTTGGTAACGGCGTTTCCCATATACTACAATTTCATCCTTGGGAAACACGATGATCCAAAATTTTGCGATGGATCGTTTTTGAAAATACGAGACATAAAAAAGTTTTCTGAAGAATTGGTGAAAGAGTTCGATGTTAGACCGCCTTTGATAAATATTTTAGGGGCAAATTTAAGTGGTGGTAACCAGCAAAAAGTTATAATAGCCAGAGAAATAGCTTTTGAGCCAGATTTTTTGGTCGTTTCTCAGCCTACAAGAGGATTGGACATAGGAGCCATTGAATTCATCCATAAAACGATAATTTCCATGAGAGATAAAGGAATAGGTGTACTGCTAATTTCGATGGAACTTGAAGAGATATTCTCATTGAGTGATAGGATCTTGGTAATGTACGAAGGAAAAATAATGGGCGAAGTTAGACCGGAGGAAACTTCAACCGAAGAAGTTGGAATGATGATGACCGGTCACAGGCTTGAAGATCTTCGTTCACAAGAGACACAGGAGGTTTAGTGAAGATGTCAAAGCTTAAGAAATTTTACATGAATGACAAAATTATATCTCCGCTCATAGCCATAGTAATTTCTTTTATCATTGCGGCCATCGTCATGATCTTGATCGGAAAAAATCCAGCAACCGCTTACGGCGCCCTTTTTTATGGGGCATTTGGGACAGAAGGCGCCCTGATAAACAACATAATGAAGGCCACTCCTTTGATACTTACGGGTCTCGCCGTTGGATTTGGGTTCAGAGCTGGACTTTTCAACATAGGAGCTAATGGACAGCTTATTATCGGTGCTTTGCTTGCAACGTACGTGGGATCGCAAATGCAGACGTTCCCATTTTACCTTTCCATTCCGTTGATGCTTGTTGTGGGAATGCTGGGAGGAGCTTTGTGGGGTGCTTTGGCCGGATGGCTGAAAGCCGCAAGAGGAGCGCATGAAGTCATAACGACGATAATGCTGAACTACATTGCCGTTTTTATAGCAAATTACGTTGTGAACGGTCCGTTTCAGGCACCTGGTGGAGTTCCAAAATCCCCTGAAATTGCTTATTCTGCGAGGTTTCCCAATTTGGTAACGACAGGTGCTACGTGGCTTAGTGCGGGAATATTCGTGGCATTAGCTGCCGTTGTCGTCGTTTACATAATAATTGAAAAAACGAAGACTGGATATGAGGTTAAGGCAGTTGGATTCAATCCATACGCTGCTGAGTACGGTGGTATAAGCATTTCAAAAAACGTCGTTCTGGCCATGGCTATAAGCGGTGCATTGGCTGGATTAGCAGGAACAATGCAGGTTATGGGTGTTTATTACAGATATTTGGGTTCTTTAGGAGGCAGCATGGGCTTTGATGGCATTACAATCGCCTTGATTGGTCAAAATGATCCGATTGGAATAGCCTTTGCCGCTTTTCTCATATCTTCGATAAGGGCAGGCTCTAACCAGATGCAAATAGCTGGGGTTTCCAAAAACATAGTCATAATAATTCAGGGTATCATAATATTCTTGGTGGCAGCCAACAGATTGGTGAAAACTTTGATGGTTTGGAAGAGAAAAGGAGTTGAAGAAATATGAACGCCTGGGTTCAAGCCATAATAAACGTTTTCATAAATCCCGTTTTCTACCGTTCTACACTTAACCAATCAACACCTTTGATCTTCGCCGCATTGGGTGGAGTTTACAGCGAAACCACGGGTGTAGTTAACATAGCATTGGAAGGAATAATGTTAATAGCGGCGTTTGGCGGTGTTGTAGGAAGCTATTTTACTGGAAATCCATGGTATGGGTTAGCGTTAGCTTTACTCTTAGGCATCTCTATGGCGGCTTTACACGCCTGGGCGTCCATAAGATATGCCGGTGATCAGATCATAAGCGGTACAGCTATAATTTTGCTTGCTCAAGGTATAACGGGCTTTTCTTTAGTTGAACTTTTTGGAAAACCTGGATCCACGGATTTGGTGAGATCGATTCCTCTCGTTAACCTTGGTGGATTTGAAAAAGTTCCATTTTTCGGAAAAATGGTTGGATCGCTTTCACCTCTCGTTTACGTGGCTTTCGCATCCGTTGTGTTCAGCTGGTATCTCATATACAAGACAAAGCTTGGTTTAAGAATGAGATCTGTTGGAAACAATCCAGAAGCCGCTGACACGTTGGGTGTAAATGTGTACAATATACGTTATTTTGGTGTTTTGATGAGTGGTGTGTTTGCAGCATTAGGCGGAGCGTTTTTAAGCATAGGGGAATTGGGACAATTCACCGAAAACATGTCAAATGGTCGTGGCTTTATCGCTTTGGCAGCTATGATAATAGGTAACTGGAGCCCAACTGGTGCTATGTGGGCCGCTATACTTTTCGGAGCTGCTTCTGCGTTCAACGATCAACTCCAAAGTCAAGGCGTTCTGCATTTGGCAACAAATACGCAATACCTGTTTGGAATGATTCCTTACATACTTACTTTGATAGTGGTTAGCGGTTTTGTTGGTAAGAGTCGTGCGCCAACGGCAGATGGTATACCATACATAAAAGATTGAAAAAGTCGAGGTTGAACAAATGGAAGAAGATCCAAAACTCAAAGCCGCTTTAGAACTGAAAAAAAAGATAGAAAAAGATCTCGGATTGAAAAGTGAAAAGGCTTCTCAGCCTAAAGAAACTTTGTCAGTCCGGGTTTCTTCTTACAACTTGGATTTCAACAGTCTTACCACGTTCAGCGATCTTTACGATTTTTCCGATTTTGATGTAGACGATGAAAAGATAGCTTCCATGATGGAAAACGGTAATTTTGGTAAAGAAGAATTCTCGATGTTTTTGAGAAAGCAATATGACGATCTTGTAGCCACTTTGAAAGAGAAAAAAGATGACACTTCAATGTACAATCTTTTCATCACTTACATGGCAATGGGAAGTTTGAAAGAAGCGTTGAAAACATCGATAGAGCTTAAAAATAAGTATCCACTTTCTCCGTTGGGTTATTTGGCTCTATCGCATGTTTTGTTTTTTTTAGAAGATGAACGCTGGCAAGAGTCCTTCAAGATATATCTCTCCATGAACAAAAAGGACGGGCTTGCCTCTTTTGTTTGGAAGGTTTTTAAAGAGGATGAAAGCGTGAAATTTCCCAAGATATCTTCGAGAAAGTACATGTTGGATATAGTCATGCTTGCTTTGGGAGAAAAGTTTTTGCCAAGAGATGTGCTCGCTGAAAGGATATGTGCGCGTGTGTTTAACCCATGCAGTCACGCCTTTTGTAAACTTTTGAATCTTGAAAGTGGAATTGAAGTGGAAGAGGAACCAAAGAATTCTTATTGTTATCTTGAAAATTACGTGAAATCGCTTTCCCTTTACAAAAAAGGAGAGTATTCAAAAGCGCTTCTTGCTTTGCCAAAATTAAGAGATCCAAAATTCCTTTACCTTGAAGGGCTTTGTCATTATGCCTTAGATGAAAAGGAGGCTTTTAACGCTATTGTTAAAGAAATAGTTAAAATGGATCCAAAAGCTTCCTTTTTCATTTCGACTTCCCAGGAGGAGGTTAAGTCTTTTGGATTGGCAGAAGAAGGCTCGGCTGTGCTATACGTTTCACCTTCAAAATTGGGAAACGATTACCAAAATGCTTTGAGAAAGTTGATGTTTGAAGTTGCAAACATGAGAGGTTATGCGCCTTCTCATGTTAATTTTGGAATGAAGATGAAAAATTATCAAATTATGCGAGTTTTCTTTGGTTTTAAAAGTTGCAAGGGGGTGAATGAAGGTGACAAGAGATGAAGCCATAAAAATAGTGAAAGAACACGTTTCTTCCAGAAATTTGGTAAATCATATGATAGCTACGGGAGCTGTGATGAAAGCCCTCGCAAAAAAGTTCGGTGAAGACGAAGCAATTTGGGAAGTTGCGGGTATTCTTCACGATTACGATTATCCAGAAACAAAAGAGCATCCAGAAAAGCATGGTTTAGTCAGTGTTGAACTTTTAAAAAAGTACAATCTTCCTCAAGAAATTTATGACGCCATATTGGCGCATTGCGATAAAAAACCCCGTGAAAAGCTTATAGAAAAGGCCATTTACGCCGCGGATCCGACTACCGGTTTCATAGTGGCAGGTGCGTTGATCAGACCTGAAAAGAAGTTGGAACCTGTAGATGTGAAATTCCTGATGAAAAGATTCAAAGAAAAATCATTTGCAAAAGGAGCTAGCCGTGAGCAGATGGCTTCATGTTCGGAAATGGGGTTAAGTTTGGAAGAATTTTACGATATAGCGCTTACAGCAATGAAAGAGATTCATGAAGAACTCGGTCTTTGATATGGAGGGGATGATTTTATGTCAGATTTAACGGAAAAAATAGAAAATGAGATAATAAAGGCGAAGGGTTTTGTTTTTACGCCTTCGGATAAAATAGCCACGCGCGAAAAGATAGCCTCGATGATAGATCACACTTTACTCTCACCAGATGCCACTAATTCTCAAATAGAAAAGCTCTGCGAGGAAGCCGTAAAGTACGCTTTTCATTCAGTATGCGTCAATCCTATAAATATTCCTCTTGCATCTAAAATATTGTCCGGAACAAACGTTAAAATTGCGAGTGTTGTTGCGTTTCCATTTGGAGCGACTTCACCTTCTGTAAAAGCCACGGAAACTAGATGGGTCATTGAACACGGTGCGGATGAAATAGATATGGTCATAAACATAGGGGCGTTGAAGGACGAAAGGTATGAAGATGTTTACGAGGATGTAAAAACCGTGGTTGAAGCCGCCCAAAATAAGATTGTAAAGGTTATAATAGAGACGGCTCTTTTGAATTTCGAACAAAAAGTGGCCGCGTGTGTTATATCAAAAGAAGCGGGGGCTCACTTCGTGAAAACATCTACGGGTTACTCCAAAGGAGGAGCAACGGCAGAGGACGTTGCGTTGATGAAATACGTTGTGGGCGATAAAATGGAAGTGAAAGCCTCTGGAGGAATACATTCATTTGAGGATGCGCTGAGAATGTTCAGAGCGGGAGCGACAAGAATAGGAGCGTCCCACTCGGTGGAAATAGTCACAAAATAAAAGGCGGTGAGGATCATATGGAAATACCTGAAATGAAGGTAAAAGAATTTGTAGATGAAGTGGCTTCTAAATCTCCCACACCAGGAGGGGGAGCTGTTGGCGCGACGGTTGCAGCACTGGGAGCCGCTTTGATAGAAATGGTGGCGAATCTCACCATAGGAAAAAAAGGATATGAAGATTATGAAGCTGAAATGGAAAGAATAGTTGCGGAAAGCGAATACAGAAGAAAGAGATTGTTAGAAAGTGCTGATGACGATATAAAAGCGTTTGATGAAGTTATGAGGGCTTTTAAACTTCCAAAGAACACGCCGGAAGAAAAGGAAGAGAGAAAAAAAGTATTACAGGAAAGTTTGAAAAAAGCGTGTGAAGTGCCTTACGAGCTTGCGAGAGAAATATCCAAGCTATGTTCATTAGCAGAATCAGTATCAAAATTCGGGAACAAAAACGCAAAAAGCGACGCCGAAAGTGCAGTCGCATTGTTAGAAGCCGCTTTTTCGTGCGCGTTGGCAAACGTGGAGATAAACCTCAAGTCTATAAAAGATCCTGAGTTCGTTTCGTCTATGCGTGAAGCGGTCTTGGAATTGAAGGGAAAAGTGGACAAATGCGTTGCCAGTTGTAAGCAAAAATAACGTTTTATCTTTTGGTATAATAATCAGAACATGAGAAACAGAAAGGAGGAAAAGCGTTGGGTATTGTATTTCTTATAGTTATCGGAATTTACATAGCAGTTTCGGTGGGCTTGATTTGGAGTGTCATGGCTCAAATGTCTAAACATGCCGGATTGGGAGGCGCATTTGGATCAGGTTCATTGTACACGGTTTTTGGTAGGGAAAAAGGACTGGACACCCTTGGAAAAATCACACTCACTCTTGCCATCACCTTCATGGTTATGAGTATCATCGTGGCGTATCTTATAAATCTTCCACATTAAGAAGGTGAAACATGTTAAGTGCTGAAGAACAATTAAAAATTCTCAAAAAGAATGTTGAAGAACTAATAAGTGAAGAAGAACTTTTAGAGCGTTTAAAAAGCGGAAAACCATTGAGAATTAAGCTCGGGGTAGACCCATCCCGTCCCGATCTTCATTTAGGGCACGCTGTAGTTTTAAAAAAGCTGAGAGAGTTTCAAGATTTGGGCCATATTGTTGTACTGATAATAGGAGATTTCACTGCGAGGATCGGTGATCCTTCAGGGCGTTCAAAAACGCGGCCAATGCTTTCTGCCGAAGAAGCGAAAAAGAATGCCATTTCATACCAAAAACAAGCGTTCAAAATTTTAGATGAGGAAAAAACTGAACTTCGTTTCAATTCTGAATGGTTGGAACCGCTCAATTTTGAAGATGTTATAAGATTGACTGCAAAATACACAGTTGCGAGAATGCTTGAAAGGGATGATTTTGAAAAGCGATACAAAAGTGGCGAGCCAATAAGCATCGCGGAGTTCTTGTATCCTATCGCTCAAGCTTATGACTCTGTTGCGATTAAAGCAGATGTTGAGATGGGAGGAACGGATCAGAAATTCAACCTCCTTGTCGGCAGAAAATATCAGGAAGAATTTGGTCAAAAGCCTCAAATAGTTATGACGATGCCTTTGATAGAAGGAACAGATGGTACATTGAAAATGTCGAAAAGCTACAACAATTACATTGCTTTGGAGGATGTACCGGAAGATGTCTACGGTAAGGTGATGTCCATCCCCGATTCTTTGATGTTCAAATACGCGAGGCTTTTAACTGATTTGGAAGTGGAAAAAGCCGAAGAAGATGTGAAAAACGGAAAGTTACATCCAATGACCTTTAAGAAAAGATTGGCATTCGAGATAACGAAGTGGTTGCACGATGAAAAATCGGCTAAAAAAGCGGAAGAATACTTCATTTCAACCTTTTCAAGAAAAGAGACGCCAAAAGAAGTTCAAGAAATCGAAGGGAAAAATGGGATAAAACTTTCACAATTTTTGAAAGAAATAGGTGCAACACCGTCTGCTAGTGAAGCCAAAAGGCTTATAAAGCAAGGCGGCGTGAAGATAAATAACGTCGCAATAAAAGATCCGTTTTTTGTAACAAACTTTAAAGGCGGAGAAATTTTAAGGGTTGGAAAGTTAAAATTCTACAAAATAAAAGTCGTTTAACTCTTGAATTTGTCAATATGTGATGGTATAATTCTAAATTGATGGGATAGTCTGAGATAGGGGGTGAGGCATTACATCCTTGTTTACAGACTTTAAAGAGAGAGTGTCTACTATTTAAAAAGGAGGATGGTATAAATGAAAAAAAGCCTTATGGTAGTTGCTGTGGTTGCCGTGCTGTTGATGGCTTCGTTGGTATTGGCCGCAAGCTACTCTGATGTGCCGGCAAATAGCATCTACGCACCAGCCGTTGAGGCGCTAAGCAAGGCTAAGATTATGGTGGGTTCAAATGGTCTTTTTAACGGTTCAGCAACGGTAAACAGGTACCAGCTTGCTGAAACGGCCTACAAGCTTTTGAACTACATTGAAAGTGATCCTCTTCTTGCGAAGGCGCAAGATATAACAGCACTTCAAACGGTTATCAACTCTGTGGTGAAAAAAGTTGGAAACAACGATGCCATAGTGGCCAACCTTCAAAAAGAAGTCAACGCTTTAAAATTGGTTGTTGACGAGGTGAAAGGCACATCCAATTTGGCGCAAGTTGTTGCTGACAATTCCGATGCAATCAGCAATCTTCAAACGATGCTGGTAGATATCAAATCATCGCTCTCGTCTGAAATTGATTCCGCGAACGCCAACGCGAGCAAAGCGTTGAAGTTTGCGAATATCAACAACAACATGATTGCAAATCAAGCAAGAGAGATCGCATCATTGAAGCAAGATATGAAAGCTCTCAAGGCCGGTTCAAGCAACGATGAAATTGCGAAAGTGAAAGGCGAACTTGAGGCTGAAATCAATCAAACATCGGCGTTCATTTACAAGAAAATTGCCGTGGCGACAAAACCAATTGCCGACAACACAAAGGCTATAAAAGATTTGAAGAGCCAATTAAAAGACCTTCAAACCTCCTTTAACAAAAACAACATTGCCATGAACACTTCTCTTGCAAGCATCAGAAGCTCTCTTTCAAACCAGATAAGCTTTGTGAGCAACGATCTAAAACTCACGAAATCTCAACTTTCAAGTGAGATCAACAACAACAAGATCGCGCTTGAACAAGAAGTGAAAAAGGCAAACGAAAAGGCCAGTTACGCAACTTGGATAGGCCTTGGCGGATTAACACTCGCTGCTGTCGGATTTGGAACATTCCTTTATTGGGTGTGGGTTGATTACAACCATTGAGATTTAGGCTTAGTTATCAATACTCTTTTAGTTTTTAGATGAAGAAGTTTTTTTAAATCCTCCCTGTTAAATTTAAAAAGGGCGAATACAGAGAGGCTTATTAAAGAAGGGGGAATAAAAAATGAAGAAACTTGTTTTGGTAATTGCTATTACAGGTCTTTTGGCCATAGGTGCTTTGGCAGCAACTTACACGTTGACTCCGTCTTTAGATGTAAGCGGTTCATACGAATTTAATTTCCTTGCTGGTAATCAAGGAATAGATTTTTCGCACAAACTTGATTTAACGGCTAGTACATCATGGCAGTGGAGCCCAAGTTTCCCAGGAGCTTTTACACTTCCTGCTACATGGACTCTCAGCTTAAACGCAAGTTTTCCATGGACCGGAAATGCTCCTTCCGTTTCACTTGATAGCTTAGTATACGAGTCACTCATCAGTAAATTAACATTCAAAGAAGCGTTTGAGAGGAATTTCTGCAGTTTGATGTGGGGCAACGGAAAGGCGCTGGGATTAACTTACGTTTACAAACCATTAAAAGATCTTACACTTCAATATCTTGATACGACAAACGATGGCGCTTCCACAAACCCAAGCACGCCTCTGTTTGCAAAACCGTATTTCAAAGATGAAATTGCAGCCAATTATGCCGGTGAAAACTACAGCTTAACTGGCGCCATGTACTATGAAAAGCCAAACAACTATAACTACTCTTATTTTGTAGGAATGACTTACACTGGAACAGGATTAACTGAAGGATTGAGTGTAAAAGCTGCGTATGGTAAAGATTTGGTGTGGACACACAGTGTTTCCACGGCAACAACGTGGGATCCGACACCTGTTTCCAACAATCCAGTTGATCAGACTGCACTCTCACTTTCTTATGAAAAAGATTTCACTCTTGGCGCAGCAGGCAAACTTAATGTAAGCGCTAGTTATAACTATTTCAAGAATTTTACACCTAAATACGAAGCATTTAGTAGCAGTGATGGAAAGAATTATAAACCTACTTATCCAGCAAGTGAGAATAAAGCATATGGCAAGGCTTCTTACACTAATACATTGTTTGGGATTTTCACAGTCAATCCTTGGATTGAAGAAACATATGATGCTCTTGCTGCCACCAAGACAGTGGTGAACTTTGGTATTGATGCTACAGCTACGATTCCAATTGGAATTGCCACATTGAAACCGACATTTAGTATGTCTGGAGGAAATTTGGTTTCTACAGTTATTAAATTCAATAAGACGCTTGATCTGAACCTCTCTGCAGATGTTGCTGGAATTAGTTTCAATGGAGACATCAATTGGGAGGATATAACGAATTTTGCTAGTCCAACATGGAATTTAGATGCCAAATATGTGAAGAATGTTACCTTCAGCAAACATGCAACTGTAACTGTAACGAAGATCGCTACTGATGCGAAAACGGGCAAGGCTGCTACAATTACAACAAACGAGGCTACTGTTCTTACAAAAACGAAACAACTTTTCAGTTTAGAAGGATATGTTACAAGCGCACAGGGTGGTCCAAGTTATGCGGGTTACTACATAGAAGGAACGTATAATGTAGGAGCCTGTTACGATGGCAATATGTGGACTTTGAGTGGATACCTGGGGACTCTTACAAAAGATTCAAATGGAAATTATATTAGCGTCGCACCATATTGGTACATTCAGGCATCCAAGACTATAAGTTTCTAATATAATAGAAGTTTTTCATAAAAAGCCCCGAAAAATTCGGGGCTTTTTTTATGGTAAAATTGAAATAACCATGCAATTTGTTTCATCGTTAAATAATGGAAGGAAACAAAACAAAAGGAGTGATGGAATTGGCTCGATGGGTGTACATAGAAAATGCGGCAGAACATGTGGGAGAAGAGATTGAAATAAGAGGTTGGATGTTCAACAAACGTTCAAGCGGAAAGATACACTTTTTACAATTGAGAGATGGAACTGGATTCATTCAGGCTATCGTTGAGAAGTCTTCAGTGGATGAGGAAACTTTCAAAAAAGCCGATTCTCTAAGGATAGAATCGAGTGTCATCGTTCAAGGAAAGGTTAGAGAAGACAAAAGATCACCTTACGGTTTTGAAATGGATGTCAACAACATTCAAATAGTTCAGATTCCAACAGAAGACTATCCAATTTCAAAAAAAGAACACGGCATAGACTTTTTGATGACCAACAGGCACCTTTGGCTTAGATCAAAAAAACAATTTCATATTTTGAAGATTCGAAACGAAGTTATAAGGGCGATAAGAGAATTTTATAATTCTAAAAAATTCGTTCTCATCGATACGCCTATACTCACCGGAGCAATAGGTGAGTCTGCCGGAGAGCTTTTCAGCGTGAAATATTTCGATCTTGGAAAAGCCTACCTTGCCCAAACGGGTCAGCTTTACTTGGAAGCTGCGGCGATGGCTTTGGGAAAAGTTTTTAACCTTGGGCCAACGTTCAGAGCCGAAAAATCAAAGACACGCAGACACTTAACGGAATTTTGGATGAATGAAGCGGAAATGGCCTATTACAATTCAAATGACAACATGACACTTCAGGAAGAACTCGTTTCGTACGTCATTCAAAAAGTTTTGGAAAGGGCGGGAGATCATCTCGCAGCTCTTAATAGAGATACAACGTTGCTTGAAAAGATAGAGCCTCCATTTCCCCGAATAAGTTACGATGAAGCCATAAAGCTTTTGCAAAAGAAAGGATTTGATATAAAGTGGGGAGACGATATAGGCGGAGACGAAGAAACCGGCATAAGCGAGGAATTTGAAAAACCCGTTATGGTGTACAACTATCCAAGAAAGATAAAGGCTTTCTACATGCAGCCGAATCCCGAAAATCCGGAAGTGGTTTTATGTGATGATATGCTGGCGCCTGAAGGATACGGAGAGATCATAGGTGCTTCTGAACGTATTCACGACTTGGATTTGCTTATAGAGAGAATAAAAGAATTCAATTTGCCTGTTGAATCTTATGACTGGTATATCGACCTGAGAAGATATGGAAGCGTTCCCCACAGTGGTTTTGGAATGGGAGTGGAAAGGCTTGTCGCCTGGATATGCAAATTAGATCATATAAGAGAAGCCATCCCATTTGCCAGAACCATCTACAGGATTCATCCGTGAGCAGGTGAATGAATGGGTAGATTGTTATCTTCAGAACCTCAAAATGAAGACGAAAGTTTTGTAAGCATAAGGCCACTCTCACTTGATGAATACATAGGTCAGAAAAACGTTAAAGAACGTCTTAGCATCGCTATACGCGCCGCGAAGATGCGCGGAGAGGTGTTAGATCATGTGCTTTTGGCGGGTCCACCCGGGTTGGGAAAGACCACGCTTGCCACGATAATAGCCCACGAAACTGGTGGGAGGCTTCACACAACCAGCGGGCCTGTTATCGAAAGACAAGGAGATCTTGCGGCAGTTCTCACTTCGCTTGCAAGTGGTGACGTACTTTTCATAGATGAAATACACAGACTACCCCACGCGGTTGAAGAAGTGCTTTATTCAGCAATGGAAGATTACAAACTTGATATTTTAGTCGGAAAAGGTCCTGGTGCGAGAACGGTTAGACTGTCAGTAAATCCCTTTACATTAGTTGGCGCAACAACGAGAAGTGGGCTTTTGACTCCTCCTTTGAGAAATCGTTTTGGGATGGTTTTAGAGCTCGATTTTTACAAAATTGAAGAGCTGAAGAACATAGTTAAAAGAAGTGCGAAAATCCTTGGGGTAAAAATAGATGACACTTGTGCATTTGAAATAGCGAAGAGATCGAGGGGAACACCAAGAGTTGCAAACAGGCTGTTGAAAAGAATAAGAGATTTCGCTACCGTTAAATCGAAGGACGAGATAACGCTTGAAATAGTTGAAGAGGCTTTTGAATCAATGAAAATAGATAAGTACGGTCTTGATGAAACCGATAGAAAAATACTAAAAAGGATTGCTCACGATTATAGAGGAGGTCCAGTGGGCTTAAACTCTTTGGCTGCAACTGTTGGAATGGAAGCTGAAACCATAAGCGAAGTTTACGAACCTTATTTGCTTCAAGGCGGTTTTGTTGCCAGAACATCGCGTGGAAGGGTACTCACGGCAAAAGGGTACAGCGCTATAGGAGAATCGCTGATAAGCACTGAAAATTTTGAATTTGGGAGTGATAGTTGAAATGTTTGTGCTTGCAAATTTCATATACGCAATAGCCGTTATTTTGAATATCGTGATAATTTTTGCCATAACCATTTTGATAATCGATTCAATTTTGAGCTTTATTTTGCCGTACTACCATCCTTTTAGAAGAGTTTTGGATCAAATGTGTGATCCGATGGTGAGGCCATTAAGGCGCTTTATACCACCCATTGGCATGTTTGACTTTTCTC
Source organism: Mesoaciditoga sp. (assembly GCF_054006115.1). NCBI lineage: Bacteria > Thermotogati > Thermotogota > Thermotogae > Mesoaciditogales > Mesoaciditogaceae > Mesoaciditoga > Mesoaciditoga sp. The sequence continues at coordinate 23,497 of NZ_JBPNHS010000016.1, forward strand.
CATTTGTAGCCTTGCTTATATTGGTATTCATTCAAGCCTTCGTCGTAAACACACTTTTCGATCTAAGCGTGGTTCTAAAGAGATGAAAGAATTCAAAAAAGCTTTTATATTCAGGAATGAGAAAAAGGAAGAAACGCTAAAGGCGCTTTTACTTTTGAGAGAAAAGTTAAAGCTCAGAAACTTAAAAGAAGTTGGAATTGAAGAAGCTGATGATCAAACCATTGCCTTTGTTTTAGGAGGAGACGGCACTGTCTTGAAGGCCTCCAAAGTTCTCGCAAACAAGAATGTCAATGTTGTAGGAATAAATTTTGGACATCTTGGTTTTTTAAGCCCTTACAGTTTTGAAAATATAGATGAAGTTCTTCACGAAATAATCGATCTGGGTGATTACACCATCGTTAAAAGAAATTTTTTGAAGGTAATTTGTGATGGCGCGCAAAATGAGTTCTTCAACGACTTTGTCATTCAGCGCGCGGTAAGATCCCATATGTTAAGAGTGTCCATAAGCGTGGATGATAGCTCTATGGGCGAGATGCTATGTGACGGCATGATCTTTTCCACCTCCACAGGTTCCACAGCTTACAACTTATCAGCCGGGGGATCTGTGATCGATCCAAATTTATCCTTAGTATCCATTGTTCCAATGATGGCACACGCTTTTGCCGCTTGGCCGGTTATTGCATCTTTCAACAGAAAGATAACAGTTATGGTAAAACCAAGAGAAGATGAGTCTTACTTTTGTGTAGGAGACGGAGAAGAGCTTTGTAAAAAAAATCATGTGGAAAAGTTTGAAATAAGCGGTTCTGAAAAACATCTTAATTTTCTGTGCACTTCCGACATAAATTTCTTTAAATTGGTTCACACCAAATTGGGATGGGGAATGCATAACGGTTTTGGAGGAAAGTATGAGCTCAAAGTGTAAGTATTACAAACACATTCTTGACTCAATGCTTGAAGGTGTGATTATGGTAGACAAACACGCAAAAATAGTATTTATGAATCGTGCCGCGTGTCGCATATTACATATGCCTTTTAAAGATTACGCCGGGTATGATGTTGTGAGTACGGTTAAAAATACAAGGCTTCACGTGGTTGTAAAGACGGGAATTTCCGAATTGGATAGAATTCAGGACGCTGGCAAAACAAGAATAGTCACATCGAGAATACCCTTAAAGGATGAAAATGGAAATGTAGTGGGTGCGGTCGCCGTATTCAGGGATATTACAGAAGTTGAACACATGGCGGAAGAAGTTACAGATCTAAAAAATGTGAGGTTCATGCTGGAAACCATAATACAATCAACTGACGATGCGATAAGTGTGGCGGATGAAGATGGAAAAGTCAAAATGGTTAATAAAGCCTACACAAAGTTAACTGGTTTTAATTCAGACGAAGTGCTCGGAAAGACAGCAGATGTCGACATAGCGGAAGGCGAAAGCGTGCACATGAAAGTTGCAAAGTACAAAAAACCCATTTTTGGTCATAGAATAAAAGTTGGACCGTTGAAAAAAGAAGTGATCATCGACGCAACGCCGTTGGTTATAGATGGGAAGTTCTCTGGTAGTGTGGCGGTTATTCATGACGTTTCGAAAATAATATCCTTGAGCAAAGAATTGGAAGAGGCGAATCGAACGATACGCCAATTGAAGGCTAGATACACTTTTGACGATATAATTGGAGTTTCACGCACCATGCAAGTTGCCATTCTTCAGGCAAAAAAAGTTGCAAAAACAAGGGCCACAGTTCTTCTAAGGGGAGAATCCGGAACTGGAAAGGAACTTTTTGCCCACGCTATCCACAACGCAAGCGATAGGGCAAACCATCCTTTTGTAAGTGTTAATTGTGCCGCCTTGCCAGAAGGTATATTAGAATCAGAACTTTTCGGGTATGAAGAAGGGGCGTTTACAGGCGCAAAAAAAGGCGGAAAAAGAGGGTTGTTAGAAGAGGCAAATGGTGGAACGCTATTTTTGGATGAAATTGGAAAGATGGAAGTCAAAGTTCAGTCGAGATTTTTGAGATTCCTTCAGGAAATGGAAGTAACCAGATTGGGAAGCACAAAAAGCAAGCAACTTGACGTAAGAATAATAGCCGCTACCAATCTGGATTTGGAAGAAATGATAAAGGATGGAAAATTCATTCCTGATTTGTATTACAGATTAAACGTGGTCCCAATTGTCATAACTCCTCTAAGAGAGAGAATGGAAGATTTAGAACCTCTGGTAAAGCATGTAATAAGAAAATTGAATCAAGAATATGGTCGGGCTGTAAAAGAAGTTTCAAATGAGGTTCTTGAGATTTTGAAAAGCCTGCCGTGGTATGGTAATGTGAGAGAACTTGAAAATTTCATCGCCCGAGCAATGATAAATATGGAAATGGATGAAAAGATCATAAAAATCATCCATTTGCCAGCATTTGAAGTGCCGCGGAAAAACTCCACTTCCATTCACGTACCTTCAGGAATGACGTTGAAAATGGCTTTAAATAATTTTGAAAAACAACTCATACAGACCACGCTTAAATCGTATGGGGGAAATAGAACAAAAACCGCGGAAGCGCTTGGTATAAGCTTAAGAACGTTGTTTTACAAATTAAATCAGTACAAAATAAAATAAATTGTGTAACGTTTAATCTGAAGTTTGCATTGATCAACGAGAAGCAAGTGATGATAAAATTAGTTGAGGTGGTGAAATATAATTAAAAGTGAACAATAGCCGCATGATACGGCAATTCTACATAGAAAAGGGGCTGATAAGATGAAAGATCTCTGGGAAGAAGTTAAGAGCGTAGATCCTGAAATATATGACGTAATTCACAAGGAACTAAAGAGACAGCAAAATGGCATTGAACTAATAGCATCTGAAAATTTTGTCTCAAAAGCTGTTTTGCAGGCTATGGGAAGCGTTTTGACGAATAAGTACGCTGAGGGCTATCCAGCCAAGAGATATTACGGTGGTTGCGAGGTTGTAGACATAGCAGAAAACTTGGCAAGAGACAGAGCAAAGGCGCTTTTCGATGCCAATTTTGCAAACGTTCAACCGCATTCAGGCTCTCAGGCAAATATGGCAACTTACTTTGCGCTGGCAGATCCATCGAGTGTTATAATGGGGCTTTCGTTAACACAAGGTGGTCACTTAACGCATGGTTCACCTGTAAACTTTTCTGGTCGGCTTTACAATTTTGTACCATACGGTTTGAATCCAGACACAGAACTCATAGATTACGATGAAGTTGAAAGGCTGGCTCTCAAACATAAGCCAAAGGTAATTGTAACCGGTGGAAGTGCGTATGCGAGAATAATAGATTTCAAGAGATTCAGAGAAATTGCCGATGAAGTGGGGGCATATCTGGTTGTTGATATGGCACATTTTGCAGGTTTGGTGGCCGCAAAAGTGCATCCAAATCCCATGGAATACGCCGATGTCGTTACATCTACAACTCACAAAACTCTTAGAGGGCCGCGGGGAGGTCTCATTCTATCGAAGAAAGAAGAAATAGCGAAAGCCATAGACAAGTCCATCTTTCCTGGCATTCAAGGTGGACCCCTTATGCACATAATTGCGGCGAAAGCCGTGTGCTTTAAAGAAGCCATGACAAATGAGTTCAAAGAGTACCAAAGCCAAATAGTGAAAAACGCCAAAGCATTGGCTAAAGCATTGTCAGATAGAAATATACGGATCGTTTCAGGTGGAACAGACACCCATCTCATGCTCGTCGATTTAACCGAAACGGGACTTAGCGGTAAGAAAGTTGAAAGGTTGCTTGGTGAAGTGGGAATAACCGTGAACAAAAACACGATTCCCCGTGAAACGCGTTCTCCTTTCATAACCAGCGGAATAAGGCTTGGAACGCCAGCGGTGACTACTCGTGGAATGAAAGAAGCTCAGATGGAAGAAATAGCTGATATAATCGCTTCTATAATTCATAAACCGGAAGACGAAGAAACGAAAAAGGCGGCCAGAGAAAGGGTCGAAAAGCTTTGCAAAGAATTTCCGCTTTACCCCGAGTTGCTTTAAAAGGAATGATGGCTTTTGAAAATACTTGGGCTGATCCTGGCTGGAGATAAAGGAAAAGCGTTGGGCAATTTAACTAAAAAACGGGCATCCGCAGCGATGCCCGTTGGCGGAAAATACAGGGCCGTAGATTTTACGCTTTCAAATATGGTGAGATCTGGAATAAGAAAGATAGGTGTCATAACTCAGTACAATCCACGGAGCCTTATGGACCATCTGGGTTCCGGAAGGGAATGGGATTTGGACAGAAAACATGGTGGTTTGTACATACTTCAACCTTACGCAGATGAAAATCACATGTATTGGTACAAAGGAACGGCAGACGCTATCTTTCAAAATATGACAATTTTAAAAAGGGGAAGCGAGGATTACGTGCTTATAGGCTCTGGTGATCACATATTCAACGTTGATTTCGAAAAATTGTACGATTATCACATGATATCCATGGCGGATATAACCGTAATGACGAAATCAATTCAAGGATATGATCCTTTACTGTACGGAACGGTTAAAACCGATGAAGAGGGAAAGATAATTGAGATAAGGGAAAAGTCTAAAAAACCGGCTGGAGATAAGATAAATCTGGGAATCTATTTCATGAACAAAAAGTTGCTTATGGATTTGCTTTACGCGAGCGTGCCGAATGGAGAGTACGATTTTCTCAAAGGAGTGGTAATTTCAAACCTGAAAGTTCTACGAGTGATGTCTTACGAATTCATCGGCTATTGGAAGAACGTGAAAAAATCCCTGTCAGAGTACAAACAAGTGAATATGGATATGCTAAATCCAGATATTGCGAATGAGCTCTTTTATGAACATGGAAAGATATTCACAAAATTAAAAGATATGGCACCTCCAAAGGTAACTCCTACCGGTTCCATAGAGAATTCAATAGTTGCGGATGGAAGTATAATTGCCGGTACGGTTAAAAACAGTGTGATATTCAGAAATGTTCAAATAAAGTCAGGAGCGTTGGTCGAGAATTCAATTGTAATGGAAGGTTCAACCATAGAAGAAGGGGCGAAGATAACGAATTGCATTTTGGACAAATACGTAACAATTCGTTCGGAAAGAATCTTTAGGGGATACGATGAACCTTTGATATTTGAAAAGTGGCAGGTAGTTTAGCCAGCATTTAAAGGAGGTCAAAAAGTTGAACTTAGTGGCCATGATTTTGGCTGGTGGACAAGGAACCAGGCTTGGCGTTTTAACAGAAGACATAGCAAAACCAGCCGTTCCGTTTGGAGGAAAGTACAGAATTATTGACTTCACCATGTCGAATTGTACCAACTCGTCCATTTATACCGTGGGAGTGTTAACACAGTACAAGCCAAGGGTTTTAAGCGCTCATCTTGGAATAGGAAGAGATTGGGATATGGATAGAAAACAAGGCGGTTTATTTATACTTTCGCCTTACGCCGCCTCATCGAAAGGTGAATGGTACAAAGGGACCGCCCATGCGATTCAACAGAACATCGATTTCATAGATGGATTTTCTCCAAAATACGTTTTGGTGTTGTCAGGAGATCACGTCTATTCCATGGATTACAACGAAATGCTTGATTTTCACATTTCGAAAAATGCGGATGTTACCATTTCTTGCATAAAAGTTCCATTATCTGAAGCCAGCAGGTTCGGAACGGTCATAACCGATAACGTTTTCAAGATAGTGGATTTTGAAGAAAAACCACCACATCCCAAATCGCAGCTGATTTCCATGGGAATTTACCTCTTCAATTGGAAAATTTTGCGAAGAGCATTGATAGAAGATGAAAAAGACAAAGAATCACAACACGATTTTGGCAAGAACGTTATTCCAAAACTTTTGGCTCAAGGCGTTAACATGTATGCTTACCAATTCGAGGGTTACTGGAGAGACGTTGGAACGATCTACTCACTATGGGAAACTAATTTAGAGTTAACTCATCCCATGCCAGCGTTGAATCTGTACGATCCGAATTGGAGATTTTATACGCACAGCGAAGAAATGCCACCAGCTTTTTTTGGGAAAGGATCAAAAGTTATGAAATCACTTGTCAGTGAGGGAACAAGAGTTTACGGTGAAGTGGAAAGTAGCGTCCTTTTTCAGGGAGTTAAGGTTGGCAAAAACAGCGTGATAAGAAATTCTGTTGTTATGACGAACGTTTCTATAGGTGAAAACTGTTATATAGAAAATGCGATAATAAGCGAAAATACAATAATTAAAGATTACACGCAAATAGGTGTGGGCGAAGATATCGAAAATGAAGAATTTCCAAACATATACAACCACGGAATAAGCGTGATAGGAGAGGGTGTTGTGATACCTAAAGGTATGAAGATGGGGAAAAATTGCTCTATTTCTAATTTTTTAAACGTTGAAAAGATGGGTGTGGATTTTCTCGAAAGTGGAAAAAATTTGAAGGGGGAGAGAAAAATTTGAAAAAGATCTTCATAATGGTTTTAATAGCCGTTTTGTTGGGAACACTCACTTCCTTTGCCACCTTGACATCTTACGTTCAAATGCATAAGGTTAAAGACGGTGGTTATGTTGATACGCCAACGGTTGTTTCCAGATATGGAAAACTTGTAGAAACCGTGTACATGCAAAAATTAGCTCAAGAGTATGGAAAGTCATTTGTCAATTCAGATTATTTCAAAGAGTATTTTGACCTCTTAAAGACGCACGCTTCTTATTTCAAGGTACCAACATGGGTTCATTACACAGTTTTTCTTTCTTCTTACATGAAAGACAATGGAATGAAAGTGGATACGAAATTTTTGAACGCTGTGGATAACTTTTTAAACCAAAATCTAAAAGATTACACGGGTACTTACGCTTACTTTCAAATGGTGGCGGATGGTTTGCTCCTTGAAAAGTTACTTGGAAAAAATTTGAACGCTTCGCCTTTTTACAAAACCGCGACTAAAATTTTGAACGATGCCATCGCTAAAAAAACGTACGCGAATGCGGGAATAACCATTTTAGTTGCGTTGATCAAAGTTAAAGGAAAAAAAGTTCCAAGGGATTTAAAGACCATGAAATTTTTGAACGACCATATTTCCTACGTTAATGGAGACTACATGAGGGAGTACACGCTTTTAAAGGCCGGTTATTTGAATAACAAAGAAGTAGGACAAACGCTCAAAAATCCGGATATTCAAAATCCTCAGCAACTTTTCTTTTACAAAGAGCTTTGTGAAGACTTAAAAATACCCTTCAATTTGAAACAAAAATTTGAAATCTTTGAAATGCAAAGAGCCCCTTTTGGCGGTTATTACAATTTGGGAAGCGTTTCATCTGTTAGTGACACGTACTGGGCGACTAAAATTTTGAGTATGCTTGGGAAAAAAGCCGATAGAGATTACTGGGAACAGTTTACTTCTAATCTGGTATCCGCGGCCTCTGCCTATCCTGTTAACGTTTTAGCCGTGTATTTAGAATACGCATTGGAAATGAATGAACACTACATGCTTTTGAACAAGTCTCAAATACGGATTTTAATTAACTCTTTCTACAACAAAATGAATCTTTCGCCGGCGTTGGAAGCCTATTATTTGGCAACTTTTAACTTTGACAGGGCCTTCCAGCTTTTGAAAGTTATTCAACGAACGGACTACAAAAATGACAAAGTTTTTATGGACATTCATACGGTTTTGGACAGGCTTTTCAAAGGACTAAACAAAATGGATTCCTCAAAAAAGAATATTTCGTATTACTATGATTACGTGCAATTACTCAACTTCGCACACGATTTTGGGTATGAGGTGAATGAAAAGAACGCTCAAATCATAGGAGAAAAGTTCATAGCGGAAATAAAAAGTAGATCTCTTACGGATTTAAATCTTCTGAGAGCTGCCTGGGCTTTGGAAAAGAATTACGGCTTAAATGTGGATAAGAGTTTTTTTGCCGCCGAGTTGAAAAAATTGAAAGATGTGAAAAGTGGTGGGTATTTTTACAACCTTACAGATGGAATAGAGAGTTTTCAAAGCACTTACGAAGCATTGACTTTGTTGAAAGAGCTTTAAAAAGTTGGTATAATAAAGGTGAATCAAATTTTAAAGATAAATGAAATTTTTAAAATCACTCGAAAAGAAGGGGGAGAAAGAACATGAAATCTATTATGGCAAAGCTCGTAATACCGTTGATTATTTTTGCCGCTTTCCTCATAGGAATATACGTTTCAACCGTAGTTCTCACAAACATGCAAAAAGATGATGCGTTGCTTGTAAACCTTTCAGGAAGACAAAGAATGCTTACTCAAAAAATGTCAAAAGAAGCGCTGATAGTTGCCATGGGGAATACGGCGTATGAAAAGAATTTGAGCAATACAGAATCGCTCTTTGAAACCACGCTTGATGGATTGAAAGACGGAGGAAAAGTGGCTTTAGATCTTGGAATGACCAAATGGACGGTTATTCCAAAAGCGCCAACAGACAAGATAAAGAACCAGCTTGAAGTTGTCCAAAAGCTTTTCATCCCCTTCAAAAAAGCCGTTCAAAATGTTATTCAAAGCAACGGGAAGGATAAAAACGCTCTCAACTACATAATAAACAACAACGTTAAGTTATTAAGCGAAATGAACAAAGCGGTACTGTACTATCAAGAGTACAGCGAGATAAAAGTTTCCGTCATGAAATGGATTCAATTCTGGTTCATGATAGCGGGCTTGGTAATAGTGGCCCTTTCCATACTCGTATATGAAAAAACCATACACAAACCCGTTAGAAGATTGCTCACAGTTGTCAACTCTTTAGGCGAAGAAAAAGGCGGAGATTTGACCGTAAGGCTTCCAATAGTTTCCAACGATGAAATTGGTAAAATATCTTCCGGGGTTAACAAATTCATTGAAAAAATAGAAAACCTTGCCATCACCATCCATAAGGATGTTAAGAATCTTCAAAGTTCTATGGATTCTTTGGATGAAAATTTGGAAGAAGTTAAAAAAGGATCCAAAAATGTGGAAATTACAACTGACAACATAACCAATGTTATAAAAGAAATATCCTCTGTTATGCAGCAGATAGACGATAACGTTCAGGAAGTGGCAAATTCCGCGGTTGCCGTTGCGAATTCAGCTACGGATCTTTCAGGAAATATGAATAACATCCTTGAAGAGACGAATGATGGCGCCACAGTTGTGGAAAACATGAATGAAGAAATCGGTCTTGTTGGCAACGAGTCAAATGACATGATGGCAAAAGCGGATGCGTTAGAACACTCGGTAGATGCCATTGGAGAAATTCTGGAAACGATAAGCGCGATAGCAGAGCAAACTAATTTGTTGGCTTTGAACGCTGCCATAGAGGCGGCAAGAGCCGGTGAAGCTGGAAAAGGGTTTGCAGTTGTTGCCGATGAGATAAGATCACTTGCTGAAGAGACAAAGCAATCGACGGAAAAGATATCTGCAAATTTGAATGAAATAATAGAAAACTCAAAAAAGACCGCAGATTCCAGCAAAAAGATGGTTGTTTCCATTGAAAGTGTTCTGGAAAAAATGGGAAAGATCTCTGAAATATTCAACAGAATAAGGACAGACGTGAGCAACGTCACTTCGGCAGCAGAAGATTTGGCTGCGGTTTCGGAAGAACAAAGCGCCACTTCGGAAGAGATGGCAAGTAGCGTGAAAGAAGCCTCTTCGCAATTGAGTGAAGTTAGCGATTTAATGGTTAAAGCAAATGACGAAATAAACGCTCAAGCCGATTACATTGCCAAGATAAAAGAAGAAGAAGAAAAAGTTAAAAAGGCATCCGACGAAGTTTCCTTGAAAGTTTCTGAATTCAAGATTAAAGAAGAATAATTGCATTACGTAGCGTAAAAAAGTCCCTCCGTAAAAAGAGGGACTTTTGTTTTCTAAAGGGATTCAAGTTGTGTGTAACGATTTGAAAAATCAACTGTTGTTCGCATCAAAACAAAGAAGTTTTCATAAACCACGTTGCTAATTCTTTTTGATTTAAGAAGAGAAAAGTTTAAAATTCGTCATGTGGTCAATATGCAGATTATTTAAAAGATTGATTGAATTTCATCCTCTGAATACTTGTCAAAACATATGGCTCCTTCATCTGGGAGCTTTGCTAGTTCATGACGATAACTTTTAAAAATAAATCCCCGCTCGTACGGGGCTCCCTTATGCTTGTAAAAAACTTATTAAGTACCTTTGGCTTTCTAAATTGGATCCTTACCCTGGCTGCGCG